>JALOPB010000141.1 GCA_025454115.1 Desulfobacterales bacterium
TGGGACGGCGCTGCTTGAAATCGGAGGCGAACGCTTCGAACTGGAGCCCGGCGACAGCGCCTATTATCTTGGCACCACGCCGCATATCATTTCAGCCAAGGAGAACAAGGCGACGATCCTAGCTGTCCTTTATCAGGGATGAGTGCGTCTCATCGCCTCGGGCATCCCATTGGTACGGAGAGCTCATAGCGTTATCGATGGCGGTCGGCCGCGGGGTGCTCTATCCGTTTGAGTCAGGTTTCGACCTCGAGCTTCGACTGGCTCCGATACAGCACCTTGGGCAGGGCCACCACGGCCGCAGCCAGCACAAACAGCGTGATGGCGATCGGACTTCGCCAGAAGATATCCAGGCTGCCTCCGGAGATCATCAAGGTTTGTCGAAGGGCCTGCTCCAGCAGGTTCCCGAGCACAAGGCCCAGAATGACCGGGGCCAACGGATAGTCGAGCCGTCGCATGAAGTAGCCCACAACCCCCAACAGGGTCGCCAGCAGCAGGTCCAGCGCCGAAGCATTGACGCTGTAAACGCCGACAAACGAAACGGCCAGTACGATGGGGAAAAGCCAGCGGGGCGGGGTTCTCAAGATCTTGACCCACAGTGCGACCAGGGGCAGGTTTAGAACCAGGAGCATCACATTGCCGATGTACATGCTGCCGATCAGCCCCCAGACCACATCCGGGTGCTTCTGAAATAAAAAGGGGCTGGGGCGGACGCCGGTCATGAGCAGTGCGCCGTAGAGCACGGCGGTCACCGCCGATGCCGGAAGCCCCATGGTGAGAAGCGGGATCAGTGCTCCGCAGGCAGCGGAGTTGTTGGCCGACTCGGGTGCGGCAACCCCTCGGATTTCACCCTGGCCGAAGCGCTCGGGATGCTTGGACAGTCGCTTTTCCAGCGTGTACGAAAGAAAGGACGCCGTCACGTGGGCCGCTCCGGGCAAAACCCCGATCAAAAACCCCAGAAATGAACCCCTTAGAATGGCTCCTATGCTTTGGAGAAAGTCCTGGAGGGATAACCAAATCCGGCTGACCTTTTCCACTAAAAATTCGCCCGCCCGCATTTCCTCGGCACTGCTGAGGATCTCCGATACCGCAAACAAACCGATAGCGACCACGATGATGTCGACACCTTCCATCAGCTTGGGGATGTCAAAGGTGAAACGGATGATCCCCGTGGGCAGATCGCTGCCGACGGTGGCGAGCATCAGTCCAAACGTGGTGGCGACCAACCCCTTGCGCACGGACTTCCCGGCCAGGCTGGTCACGGTTGAAAGCCCGAAGACCATCAGGGCGAACGTTTCCGCCGGGCCGAACTGCAGCGCCACCTTGGCCAGCGGAGGCCCGACCAGCATGAGCAGGGCTACCCCGATCGTTCCAGCGATGAAAGACCCGATGGCCGCAATGGAGAGCGCCGGCCCGGCGCGCCCCTTTCGTGCCATTTGGTAACCGTCCAGGCTGGTGACGACGGAGGCCGCTTCCCCGGGCACATTCAGCAAGATGGACGTCGTCGATCCCCCGTACATGGCGCCATAGTAAATGCCCGCCAGCAATATGATCGCGCTGGCGGGCTCTTTGCCGTAGGTCAGCGGGATGAGCAGCGCCATGCCGCCGGCCGGCCCGATGCCCGGCAGTACGCCGATGAGAGTCCCCACCAAGCATCCGATGAATGCATAGAGCAGATTGATCGGGAGCAGAGCGATCTGGAGGCCGTACCCCAGGTGATTCAGGATTTCGATCATGATGTCATATTACTCCATCAACTTTCCAATCCACCCCAGCGGTAACGGGATGTCCAGGACCCGTGTGAAGAGTCCGAAGACCCCCAGACTGAGAGCCAGCGGAATGACCAGGCCCGCAACCCAAGATTTTTCCCCCAGAAGGCGGGATGCGGCAAACAGGAATAGAAAGGTTGCGGCCGGGTAGCCGATCCACTCGATGCCGAGGCCGTAGGCGCACAACAGCAGCGCCAAAACGAGAGCATAGGCCGCCGATGCGGTTAAGGGGCGGGGCGGCGAGTCGTCCACCGGCCGAAGCAGCAGCGAAATGCCGAGCATCGCCATCAAGCCGCCGAGAATGACGGGAAAGACTTTCGGACCCAGCGGATCACCGATGGTGACATCCTCCATGAGGAGGGCATCCCACAGGTACCCGACTCCCAGGAGCAGGACGACCGCAGCTCCGATTCGCTCGGCTCGTTTCATTGCACCAGTCCCAGTTCCTTGGCCAGGTTCTGGTACATGGTTAATTCGTCATCCAGAAACGTCTGGAGCTTTTCACCGGTGAGGAAGAGGTTGACCCAGGCCTGCTTTTCGAGCACGTCGGCCCATTGCTTGGTCTTCACCATCTTCCCAAGGGTTTCCTCCCAGTACGTGAGGACTTCCTTCTTCATTCCGGGAGCGCCGTAAAAGCCTCGCCAGTTGGCGGAGGAGACCTTCACTCCGAATTCGCTTGCCATGGGGACCTTCTCGAAGATACCCGTCAATTTCCGGTCGGACAGGAGGGCCAGCGGACGGATGGTGCCCGACTCGGCGTGTCCCGCGATTTCCCCGGCTTCCCCGACAAAGGCCGTCACGTGCCCCCCGAGAAGGGCCGCCAATGCATCGGCGCCGCCCTGAAAGGCCACATAGCGCAGGTCTTTCAAGGGGAGCCCCAACTCCTTGGCCATCATGGCGATACGCATGTGGTCCAGTCCCCCCGGAGGCGAGCTGCCGGCAAAGCTGACTCCTCCCGGCTGCTTTTTCCAATCCTCTATCAAGTCCTTGAACGAGGCATACTTGGCGTCCTTCTTGACGGCAATGGCGCCGTAATCCACGAAGAGGGCCGCTACGGGTGTAACGTCCTTATAGGTAAACGGGTTCTTCTTGATGGCCATCTGAGTGGTGAGGACCGCCGAAAAGGCGACCAAGGTATTCTGGTCCTGGGCGCGGCTGCGCGTCATCTCGGTCATGGCCACCACCCCGAACCCACCGGGTTTGTTGGCGACGACCATCGGCTGCGCGACCAGGCCGGCTTCCTTGAGGACTTGAGAGGACATGCGGCAGGTCAGATCCCACCCGCCGCCGGGATTGGCCGGTGCGATGAACTCCACCGGCTTGTCCGGGTATGCCGCCTGCGCGGCGCCGTTGAAAACCAGCCCACCTGCTACTAAAACCAAGCCAAGCCATCGAAGACATCTTTTCGTGTTCATCTGAACTACCTCCTTTTTTGATAGGGGTGATGGTTTCTTTTGTTCAAATCTGCTGCTCGATTCTGATCTCTTTCGGTTTCGAGGTCCATCCCGACTTGAGGAGAATTGCGTACCGAAGCCCTAGCAGAATAAAACCGATCGGGAGAAAAAGATATGGGATGAACATGGGTGTGCCCAACGAGGTGGACATGCGGTCGTTGTGCTGCCAGGCCTGCCAGGTCATGACGGAACCCTTCCAGGCCATGGCCGCGCAGAAAAGGACTCCCGCTGCGCCTCGCAGGATCTGCAGACGATCGACGATGCGTTTCGGCATCCGATCGGTCAGGAAGGTGACGCGGATGTGGACGTTGGAATCCAGGACGTCCGCCGTCGGGATCGTACAGAGAAACAAGAGGAGGAAGGTGTTCACCTCCAAGGCCCAATTCGTCGGGCTGGCGAAGAGATAGCGCATCATCACGTCGTAAAACAGGCTCACCACCATGAAGGCCATGGCTGCTTGCCCCAACATGCCCGTTGCCTTGGATAGCCGTGGAATAAAACTCACCGATGCATTCATTTGGCTTCATCCCCTACCCATCGCCAGATTGATGGCCTTTTGGCCAACTTCTTCGCCGATCTCCTTCTTCCACCAAGCCCACACGGGCCCGCTCTTTTCTTCAAAATCCTTCAATTCTTCCTTGGTAGGCTGGAAGATCTTGATGCCCACTTTTTCGATATGCGGCCAGAACTCTTTCGGATAGAATGTCTGGTTGATGCCCGCGGCGTAGGTTCGGTCGAACTCTTTGCCTGCGTCCCAGAATGCGGCTTTGACCTTATCGGGCATCTGGTCCCATTTGTCTTTCAAAAAGAAAATGGCGATGGAAAACCCCGTCATGGGCAGCTTGTAGCAGTATTTGACCTGTTCGTAAATTTTCCGTCCCATGATGGTGCTGATGTTGGCGAGCGTTGCGTCCACCGTTCCCCGTTGGACGGCCAGGTAGAGTTCCGAAGACGGGATGCGCGAACCGCCCACGCCGTAAGGCTTCAGCACCTCTTCGGCTTCGAAGCTTACGGTCCGGATCCGCTTGCCTTTCAGATCCGCGAGGCTGGCGATCTTGTTGCTTCCGCTCCAGATATATTCCGGCTCCAGGATGCCGCCGCCGGCGGTCAACATAAAGGTGTTGCTCTTGGCGAGCACATCGTTGATCAGCTTCCACAGAGGACCCTCCATGGCGAGTCTTTCCCCGTGCTCGTACAGGTCCTCACAGAGGCTGGGCAGGCCCAGAAGCCCCAAAATGGGGTAGTTGCGCGTGATGTACGATGTGGTATGGAACATGAATTGGATCGTTCCGGCCCGCAGCGCCGACACTTGTTCGTCCGTCTTGACCAGCGTTCCGGAATCGAAAAAGTCGACCTTCATGAGGTCGGGATGCTTCTTCAAGCGCTCCACGAACGCCGCGATGGGGGGGAAGAGGTCCTTGTATGCCGGCGTCAGGTATGTGACCCCGGTATAGGTCGGCGTGCTGGCCCAAGCATCGGTGGCCCACGAATCGGACAGCCCGAGCATGGCGATACCCGCCCCGGTGGATCGCAAGAAATCCCTGCGTGTAAATTTTCTCATCGGTTCCTCCTTTTTGCTTTTGGTTGAATCCCCAGTTTATTGGACCATGTTTGGCAGCCACAGGCTCAACGGCGGGTATAAGGTAAACAAGAGCAGACAAAGCAGCTGGATAATCAAGAAAGGGATACTGCTCCGGATGATTTCCTCCAGCGACAGGGACGGGACGCAGCTCTTCAAGGTGTAGAGATTCAGGCCCACGGGAGGCGTCACCACGGCCAGTTCGAGATTGATGACCAGGATGATTCCATAATAGAGCGGATCAAAGCCCAGGGCTTTGACCAGAGGAAGCAGGATCGGAGTCGTGATGACGATCAAGGAGGCGGCGTCCACGAACATGCCTCCAACGATCAGGAGTGCCTGGACGGCCAGAATCAGAACCATCCGGTGCAGGTTGAGTTCGATAAGGAAATTGCTCAGCATTTCCGGCAGGCGGACCATGTTGAGATAGGATCCGAAGATCATGGCGCAGCCGATGATGACCATGATGGCGACGCTGATGCGCATGCTTTCTTTGAGGATCTGAAAAGACCGGCGCAGATCGATGTCGCGGTAGGCGATGGCGGCGACGACGAAAGCGCCAACCGTACCGATGGCCGACGCTTCGGTCGGGGTGGCGATGCCGGCGTAGATCGACCCCAGCACCAGGAGGATCAGGATGAGCGTGTGCCAGACCTTGGCCAAGCTGCCCCAGCGATCCTTCCACGTGAAGCCGGTGTCGGTGCCGGTGGGGGCCAATTCAGGGGACATGATGGTTCGGATGAGGACATACAGACTGAGCATAAAGGCCAAAATCAACCCGGGGACGATGCCGCCGATGAAAAGCTTGGCGATCGACTCGCCGGTGATGGCGCTGTAGATGATGAAGGGCACGCTCGGCGGGATCAGCATTGCAAGGGCACCCGCTGATACGACCGATCCGGCGGCGATCTTGTAGGAATAGCCTCGCTTGAGCATCTCCGGCACCGCAATGGAACCGATCGCGGCGACACCGGCGACGCTTACGCCGCTGACCGCGCCGAAGACCGTACAGGCGCCGATCGAGGCGATGGCCAGCCCCCCTGGCAGCCATGACAGCCACCGCGTCGCCATGGTGTATAGATCGCTGGCGATGGGGCTTTTCGCCAGGATATGGCCCATCAGGACGAAGAGCGGAAGCGCCAATAGCTCAAAGGTCGTTTCCTGGCCGAAAAAGGCGGTCGCTGCCAGCGTCAGCGCATCGGACCCTCGGAAAAGCAGAATTCCCAGGACCCCTGCCAGGCCCAGGGCAATGAAAATATCCACCCCCAGGGCGATCAGGACCAATAGCAGCAGAACCACCAGCAACGTTGTCATAGAATCCCCCCAGCGACCGGCAAGCAATGTGTTGCTTCAACTCGGGATGGGCCATTTATAAGAATGGTCAAGCGGAAAGAAGCATCTCCCCTGCGCGTGTGATCACAAAAATTTATTCTCCAAGGCACGCATCTCCTCTACCCCGATCAGTTGATTAAATTCATCAAAACCGACCAGATCATCAACGCCGTTGGCGGCGAAGTCCTCTTCTTTCATGCGCGTCAAAGTGCGCACCATGGCTCGCGTGGCGGCGTAGAGCGCGGAAACAGGGTAAATGGCGATCCGGTACCCGATCCGCTCCAGTTCGGATGCCGTCAGAAAAGGCGTCTTCCCGCGTTCGACCATGTTGGCGATCAGGGGACGTTTGAGCGCGCCGGCGATTTCCTCCATTTCCTGGACGGTCTGCGGCGCCTCGACAAAGAGCACATCCGCGCCGGCCTCGGCATAGGCTGTCGCTCTGGCGATCGCATCCGTTAAGCCCGTCACCGCCCGTGCATCGGTTCGGGCGATGATGATGAAATCGTGAGAGCGGCGGGCATGGACCGCCGCCTTGATTTTGGCGGCCATCTCCTCCCTGGAAATGAGTTGCTTTCCCTCCATGTGCCCGCAGCGTTTCGGGAAAACCTGATCTTCCAATTGAAGGCCGGCGACACCCGCCGTTTCGAATTCCTGCACCGTTCGGATGACGTTAAGGACCCCACCGTAGCCGGTGTCCCCGTCGGCAATCAAGGGGATGTCGACGGCGGCCGCCATGTTTTTTGCCTGCGTCACCATTTCCGACATGGTCATCAAACCGATATCGGGCCGGCCGATCACACTGGCGGAGGCGCCATAGCCGGTCATATAGGCGGCTGGAAAACCGGCCTTTTCCACTAATCGGGCGGACCACGCGTCAAAGGCGCCCGGAGCACGAACCAGACCGGGCTTTTTCAGAAGATCGCGTAATCGCCTTGCCTTCACGTTGGACGGCATTCCATTCACCGAAGGTCGATCGGGTTTAAAAATTAGTTGGGAGTGTCAGCGGTTGATGGGGACGGGGCCATGGACACCGTGTTCATCTGGAGCAGGCGTTCTATGTCTTCTTCCGGATAGCCGAGCTCCCGCAGAACCTCAACGGTGTGTTCGCCGACCTGGGGGGATGGCTTGCGCAGTCGGGCCGGCGTGTTCGACAACTTAACGGGGAAGCCGGGCATGCAGACCGGCCCGCCCGGCTGAAGCGATCGAAGAACCATTTCTTGGTGAAGGACCTGCGGATCCGAAAAGGCCTGCGCAAGATTGTTCACCGGCCCGCACGGGACGCCGGCCTGGTTCAGCCGGTTGATCCACTCTTCCCGGGTGCGGCCGCCGATGACGGCCTGGACCAGCGCGTTGATTTCGCTTCGGTGCTCCCGCCGCTTTCCGGCAGTGTCGAAGCGCGGGTCGGTCATCAGATGCTCTTGGTTCAGTGCGGTGCAGAGCTGCTGCCAGTTCTTTTCGGTGCTGGGGGCGATCGCAATGGGACCGTCGCTGGCATGGAACAACCCGTAGGGGGCGACCACCATATGATCGTT
>JALOPB010000455.1 GCA_025454115.1 Desulfobacterales bacterium
CACGGGCGGTTTCCCGGAGGCTCAGGCGTCGCCCTTGGTGAGAGGGGTGGATTTGAACTCGGGCGTCTGGTTTTTTTCCTGAGGCGGGGTTGCATCCTGTTTGAAAGCGAACCGTAGACGCTGCAGGGCAGTGAAGTTGGCAAAGACGGCCACCATCCAGATGGTGATTTTGAGCGCGATCGGATGGATGAGGGCACCGGCTCCCAGGAATACAATCCGCTCCGGCCGCTGCATGACGCCGATCTTGGCGGCCATGCCGAGGCTTTCGGCCCGCGCCCGGGTGTAGCTCACCATGAACGATCCGCACAACGCCAAAAACGTCACCGCTGCACTCACATAGTCATCCACCATGAGGAAGTATCCGCCGATGCCGAACAGCATGACGAATTCTGCATACCGGTCCACCGAGGAATCCAGGAGCGCACCGAAGCGGGTGGCCTTGCCGGCGTTGCGGGCGAGTGATCCGTCGATGGCGTCACACAGCCCGCCGAGCAGAATCAGAAATCCGCCGGTGCGGGGGCTTTTAAAGAAAAACGCCAGTGCGCCGACGGTGGTGATGACGACCCCGGCGATGGTGAGCGCATTCGGGCTCACCCCCAACCGCGTCAGCAGCCGCACCAAGGGTGACAGCAGCGTCATGAAGCCCCGTTGAAAACTCTCAGGAATCATCCTGCGGGAAGCGTTGGTCATTCATTCACTCTGCGAGCGCAGTTGAAAACATGGTTCGGTTGTCCTCTGAATCCAACCGGCCAACTTTTATCCTCCCTTGGCTATATTGTCAACGCCGAGGAGCGGCTGGTTCTATAACCGTCGACATGGGTGCAAGGCCCAGGATCTCGGCCGGGATGTAGCGTCCGGCAACATGCTCGGAGGACAGGCGCGCGGCATGGCGGCCGGCAACCGCCGGCGTTCGGCGCAGATGGAGTCTTGCCACCGTGTAAGCCGCGAAGAAAACGTCGCCGGCGCCGGTAGGATCGGCCGGGTCGTCGACCGGCACGGGCTTATAGGAGAGACGCCGGCCGCCGCAGACGTGGATGCAGCCGCCTTTCGAGGCGGAGGTCGCCACCCATTCGGTGATGTCGAACCGCTTCATGACCGCGTCGACGCCGGCGCCGTACGCAGCGAGGACCAGGTCCAGTTCGTGCCGGTCGGACTTCACGATGTCAGCCGCCTGCAGCGCGGCCGCAAGATGGTCCGACACGGCCGGAACGATGCGGGTGCGGTCGCATCTCCGGACCAGCCCCTGAATGTCGAGCGCCACCGGAACGTCCGCGCGATTGAGGCGGGAAAAAACCTCCGGGGCGATATCGCCGGGATGCAACGGCCCCAGGTGGATGACGCCGGCCTGCCGCAGCGCGGCATCGAACAGCCGGGGTCGGATGGGACTGGCGATCGACGGCATTTCCTGGGTTCTCCGGGTCCCATCGATGCGGTTCACAAAACGGGTCGTATTCAGTGTCCGGCCGCTTTGCACCTGGATGCCCGCCTTCCGCAGAGGCGCCAAAATTGCAACATCCGCCGGCGCCACGTTGCAGGCGATCCGGGTCGGCAATCCGTGGAGTCGGTAGGTGAGCCCGGCATAAGTCGCGACGCCTCCGATCTTGCGAAAGGTTCGGCCGGCGCACACGTTGCGATCGATGGCAACCGACCCGATCACCAGCACGGTGTTCCGGGTCATGAGGGTGGATTCCGTCAGCATGGGTCATGCGGAATTGGCGGGCCGGTTCTCAGCCCCGCGGTCTGACGGGTGCGTCTTTCTGTCCGTCCAGAAGGCGGCGCAAGTAATCGCGCTCGGCCCGCACCGATCTCAGCCGCTCCTGAAGGCGTTCATGCTGGCCGAGCGGAGCATTTTCCAGCTCTTTTTGAATTTTTTCGACATGTTGCTGCAATCGATAAAGTTCCTTGGCCAACAGACGGATAGGCATGGCGGTGCTCTCCGGTGTTGAAATGTCGTCTGGAGTGCGATTATAGTACAAACGCACCCGGCCGGGAAGTCGGGTAAACCGACATGACCTCCATCGACTCGACATCCAGCGGCCTAGCGATGCTCGGCCCTCTGCTGAATCGGCCCCTGAACATCGGGGGGCGGGTTCTGGCCAAACGGTTGGTGTTCGCACCCATGACCTTTCTCGGGCATGTCGCCTTCCGGGAATTGCTCGCCGAGTATGGAGGCTACGGGCTGTTGTTTTCCGAAATGTGCAGCGCCAGGACGGTTCCCACCGAAAATCGATCGGCGTCCAGCCATTTTCGCTGGCGCGACGAGGAGCTGCCCCTGCTCAGCTGTCAGATCATGGGGTGCGAACCTGAGCGCATGGCCGCCGCCGCCGAGCGCATCGAAGCCGAGGGCTTCTTCGGGGTGGATGTCAATTTCGGATGCTCGACCGCTGCAATCTGCCGTCAAAGCTGTGGCGCAGCGGTTCTGAGAAGGCCGGACCTCGCCGGCCAGATCGTCGAACGCATCCGTCGGGCGGTGCGCATTCCCCTGACCGTCAAATTCCGCACCGGCTGGCAGGATGACCCTTTGGCCGCAATCGACATGGGCCGCCGGTTCGAAGGCGCTGGCGCCGATGCCGTAACGTTTCATCCGCGCGTCGCCCCCGACCGCCGGACCCGGGCGCCGAAATGGGAATACATCGGACGGCTCAAACAGGCCCTGCGCATTCCCGTGTTTGGAAACGGGAACGTTTTCGACGCGGTCGGATGCCTGCGCATGCTTCAACAGACCGGGTGCGACGGTGTGGCTCTCGGGCGGGTTGCCATCGCCAGGCCCTGG
>JALOPB010000142.1 GCA_025454115.1 Desulfobacterales bacterium
TTACACCCCGGCCTTCTCGCGCATCTTGGCGGCCATGTTGGTGTGCTCCCAGGTGAACTCCGGCTCGGTCCGGCCGAAATGCCCGTAGCAGGCCGTCTTGCGGTAGATCGGACGCAGCAGGTCGAGGTAGTCGATGATGGCGGCCGGCCGCAGGTCGAAGCACTCCCGCACGATTTCCGCAATGCGCTGGCCGGGCATCTTCCCGGTGCCCATGGTGTCGACCATGATGGAGACCGGCTGAGCCACGCCGATGCAGTAGGCGATCTGGACTTCGCAGCGCTTGGCCAGCTGAGCGGCGACGATGTTCTTGGCGATGTGCCGGGCCATGTAGGACGCGCTGCGGTCGACCTTGGAGGGATCCTTGCCCGAGAAGCAGCCGCCGCCGTGGCTGCCCTGGCCGCCGTAGGTGTCGACGATGATCTTGCGACCCGTCAGCCCGCAGTCGCCCATGGGACCGCCGATGACGAACCGGCCCGTGGCGTTGATGTAATAGCGCGTATCAGCGTCCATCAGATTCGCCGGAATGACTTTCTTGACCACCGAGTTGATCAGGGCGTCCTGCAGGGTTTCCTGCTCTACGTCCGGCTTGTGCTGGGCCGCGATGACGACCGCATCCACGCGCTTGGGAATTCCGTCCTCATACTCCAGGGTGACCTGCGCCTTGCCGTCCGGCCGCAGGAAGTCCACCTGGCCGTTCTTGCGCACCTCGGACAGGCGCCGGCAAAGCTTGTGGGCCAGCATGATGGGCATGGGCATGCACTCCGGCGTCTCGTCCGTGGCATAGCCGAACATCAGGCCCTGGTCCCCGGCCCCCTGCTCCTTGTAAAGCCCGTCGCCCTTGTTCACCCCCTGGGCGATGTCCAGCGACTGATGGTCGATGCTGGTCATCACCGCACAGGTCTGCCAGTCGAATCCCATCTTGGATGAGTTGTAGCCGATGTCCCGGATGGTATCCCGCACGATCTGTGGCATCTCGACATAGGTGCTGGTTGTGATCTCGCCGGCGATGAAGGCCATGCCGGTGGTGACAAGCGTCTCACAAGCCACCCGGCAGCGCTTGTCTTCGGCCATGATGGCATCCAGGATGCTGTCCGAGATCTGGTCGGCGACCTTGTCCGGATGCCCCTCGGTCACGGACTCCGAGGTGAAGAAAAATTTCTCCTTGGGAATGCTGATGCTCATATCTTGCTCTCCTCGTTCCTGCGGCGCGGGTGCTGATGAATTCGAACGGGCGCTGCCGTTCGTGCCGCCGCGGTAATTTTTTCAATCTTTTCAGTCTATGCGGGTCTTTTATAAAAGTCAATTATGGATTCAACCGGCTTGTCGGATCGCCGCCACCCCGCCGGTGCGCCCGGCTCCATTGCCCCGGAAGCAGGCAGTTCTCCGTTCGGCGAAGGCAGTCGACGGTGTATCCGGGCTGGATGGATCCTGCGAAAATGTGGTATCGTTGTTTTATGCGAATGAAAATCCTTCGTTTATGTCTGGGATGCTTTCTGGCCATTTTCCTCGGCACCGCCGCCGGGCAACCTTCTCCGCTGCTGGCGCCGCAGCCCACCGAAGACGAAGACCCCGTTTCGGTCGCCACGGCCTGGTCGGCCGACGCCGTTCACTCCACGGGAAACGCGGTGCTCGCCGTGGTGCTTCATATCCGACCAGGGTACCATGTCATAGCGGACAAGGGCCAGCTGAGCGATGTCCGCGACTTCAAACCGTTTCCGACACGGATCTGGGTGAGCGAGGCGACCGAAGGTGTCCTGGCGGAGCCGCCTTTATATCCGCCGGCTCGGCCGTTCAGGGTGGATTTCGTGGACACCCCGATTATGAGTTTTGAGGGGCGCGCAGTGACCTATCTTCCGGTGAGGCTGAGCCGCGATTCCCCCGGCGGCCGCGCGTCCGTGAAGGTAGGGATCGAATACCAGGCCTGCTCAGCGACCTATTGCCTGATGCCTCAGCGCGTGGCTCACACCGCGGAATGGCCCCCGCCCTCCCCGGCGGAGACGATCACACCGGTCGACCGCGAATGGTTCCGGGAGTATGAATCAAGGGCGAAGGAGGGGTCGCAGCGGTTCATTCAGTTCAGATTGTTCGGATTCGGGTTCGCATTGGATCCGCAATCGCCCCTGACCGCGGCCATGATCCTGTTGCTGGCCATGGTCGGCGGCTTTCTGCTCAACTTCACGCCCTGTGTGCTGCCGCTCATCCCGATCAAGCTGATCAGTTTGTCCAACGCCGCTGCCGCCGACCGTCGGCGCTGCCTGAGCCTCGGTTTGTTCACCTTTGCCGGCGTGCTGGCCTTCTGGGTCGTCCTCGGCGGCATCGTCTCGACGGTCAGTGGTTTCACGTCGACCAATCAGCTCTTCCAGTATCCGGCCTTTACCATCGGCGTGGGCCTCATCATCGCCGTCATGGCCGTCGGCATGTTCGGTGTTTACTCCGTGCGGCTGCCTGGCTTCATCTATGCGCTGAACCCGCGCCAGGAAACCTTGACAGGCTCCCTGTGCGTCGGCGTGCTCACGGCCGTGCTGTCCACGCCCTGCACGGCGCCGTTCATGGGAACGGCGGCAGCCTGGGCCGCCACCCAGGAACCCGGTGTCACTATCGTCACGTTCGCGGCCATCGGCGCCGGGATGGGCCTGCCCTCTCTGCTCGCCGCGTTTCCCAGCCTGATCCGCCGCCTGCCCCGGACCGGCCCGGGCAGCGAGCTGCTCAAGCAGGCCATGGCGATCATCATGCTGGCGGCGGCCGCCTACTTCATCGGGATCGGCCTCGGCACATGGTGGTCGGACCCGGCCGCCCCGCCCAGCCGGTGGCACTGGTGGCCCGTGATGATCCTGGGCGCCGCTGCCGGTGCCTGGACCGGCCTGCGCGCAATCATGCTTTCTTCAGGGAAAAGGGCCAAAGTGATCTGGGCCGCTCTGGGCACAGCGACGGTGGTCCTTTGCCTTTACAGTGCCGTACGATTGACGGACACGGGACCGATCGCATGGGCATCCTACACGCCGCAGCGGCTCGACCGCGCGTTCAATGAACACAAAACCGTCGTGATGATTTTCACCGCGGAATGGTGTCTGAACTGCAAGGCTTTGGAACAGGGTGTCTGGGGCGACCCGGAATTGGTGAAGTTGGTATCGGATCCATCGGTGCTGCCCGTCAAGGTGGATCTGACCGGAAGCAACCCCGAGGGTCGAAAAATGCTGCGGGAGGCGGGCAGTCTGACGATCCCGTTGCTGGTGGTGTATGCCGGCGATGGGCAGCCGATGTTTAAGAGCGACTTCTACACGACCGAGCAGGTGATCGAAGCGATCAGAGCCGCGCTGGCCGCGTCCCGGCCGGTCGCATCGTGAGACGTATGATTACTCCCCAAAAAACAGGTTCAACGTTAGCCGAGGTTCGGCAGGACGGGATTCCGGCCGCAGTGCGCCGCAACCAAATTTTCAATAGATCCTGCCACGCCCCCAAGCCGTCTAGAGGAACTACAGACAGGCAGAGACGGATAGTGACTCCGTGGGCATCAATCCTTCGGGGCTGTCCGGACACGTATGGAGCGGGATAGCTGCCGTGCGCTGGTTCGTTGAACGAATGGTTACGGCGCACTGCGGCCGGAATCCCGTCTTGCCGATTCGTGATTTGGCCACCATTGACTATATTTTATGGCCGGAGAAATAGGGTCGATGTTGGGTCATCCCCCGGATGCCGTCCGCTCAACCGCATGGCCGTGCGCCGCCGGCTGGACCTGCATGTGCTCGTGAAATTTTTCGGCTGCAAACGCGTCACGGATCCGCGATTCGGGACTGCCCAAGACCACCACGATCAACCGCCGGCCGCCGTTGGCGCCCGTCGCGACGATATTGAACCCCGCCCGCCGGGTGTAACCGGTCTTGAGCCCATCCACTCCGGGCACCCGGCCCACCAGCTTGTTCTTGTTCGTGATCACCAGCGTCCCGTTGCGGAAAGTGGTCTGCTCGATGGATGTCCAGTTCAGAATCTGGGGGTGCTGCAACGCTTCCCGCGCCAGCCGGATCATATCGTTGCAGCTGGTTAGGTTTTCGGATCCGCCGGCGGACGGCGGCAGCCCGTGGACACAGTGAAACTCGCTGTCGGTCATGCCCAGCGCCCGGGCTTTGCGGTTCATCAGGGCCACGAAGCCGTCGGCACTGCCGGCAACATGTTCGGCAATCGCGTAGGCCGCATCGTTGGCGGATTCCACCATGGCGGCGGTCATCAGTTCATCCAGCGTAAAGGTCTCGCCGGCCTTCAGGAACACCTGGGTTCCGCCCATGCCCTGGGCGTTCTTGGTGGCCGTGATGGAGTCGCCGAGCCGCAGTTCGCCGCGCTCGATTTTGTCCACCACCACCGCGGCCAGCATGAGTTTGGTCAGGCTGGCCTGGGGCCAGCGCAGGTGCATGTTCTGGCCCTCCAACACCACGCCGTCGACGGCATCCGCCACGGCGTAAGCTTCAAAAGGCGGTTTCGGTTGTGCGCTCGGCGCCACCGCAACCGGTCGGGACTTGGGTTTGGAGGCAGGTTTCTTTTTGGGGGGGGTCTGGCCGCCGAATGCGCCCTGACACGCGAAAAGCACCAGTACAACCGCAATCATCCATCGTTTCATTCCGGTCCCTCGGCCATCTTCGCTTCTCCCTCACCCCCTTCCAGGGGAAGCGGCATTTTGAAAAACAGCGAATCGCAGCCGGCCTCGGTCGACCGCCGAAGGTTGTTCACCCACCGGCCGACGCACCGAAACCTCTCCTGCACCCGCATAATCTATTTTAGACCAAAATGCCGAAGGACACAACCGCAGCGCGCCGCAACCCATTTTTCAGGCGCCCTGCCACGCCCCCCAGCCGTCTAGAGGAACTGCAGGCAGGCGGAGACGGCCGGCGGCTGCGTGGCATCGCTCCTCCGGGGCTGTCTGGAACCATATGAAGCGGGCTGGCCGTCGTACGTTGGTTCGATGAAGTGATGGTTGCGGCGTGCTGCGGCTGAAAACCCGCCCCGTCGATGAGTGATATCGCCGCATTGAGAATATGTTATTGCCGGAGTAATAATGACGAAGGCCGGATGGGCGCGCTGCCTCGAACGCTACCAGATTTCATTGTTACGCCGCGCATCCAGCCACTTGCGCTGCATGGCCGATAGCTGCCCGACGTGCTTCTCGATCCAATCGATATCGGCCGTCAGGACCGCCAGCTTTTCGGCATTCGTCAGCTGGTAGTCCGCCAGGGCGTCGGCCCCGCAATGCATCAACTCATAAACGATGTTCTGATCGGTCGCCGCGCGTTCGAGCAGCCGCAGGATTTCATCCCGGTGAATCAGCCCTTGTTCTTCGACCGCCTCGGACGGCACCGGCTGCAGGGCCTTCTGGACCGTGTACACCAGGCCGTCCGGTGAAAAGGGCTTTTCCAGTATTTCGGCCGCCCCCAGCTTCATGGCCTGGACGGCGGAGGGCACCGTCGCATAGCCGGTGATGATCACCACCGGCAGCTTCGGCTTGGCGCGCTTGATGTCTCTCAGAACGCGCATGCCGCCGATGTCCGGCATGCGCAGATCACTCAACACCAGATCATAGTCGTTCTGCAGGGCCATCTCCACCCCCTGGCGGCCGCTCAGCGTGGAGTCCACGTCGATGCGCTCCTCCTTCAGGATCTTGGCGATACTGTCGATGACGATGCGTTCGTCGTCAATCACCAGAATTTTCTGGTTGGGCATGGGGTTCCTCCTTTCGCAATCGATTCTGAACGGACCGCACGGTCGCGGCGAGTTCATCGGGAGTGAAGGGTTTGGAAAGAAACGCCACGGCGCCGAGGTCTTCGGCTTCCCGAATCGTCTCCGCAGTGGAATAGCCGCTCATGATGACGACCGGAATGCCGCTCTCCCGCTGTTTGAGGCAGCGCATGAGATGCATGCCGTCCTGCACTGGCATCTTGACATCCACCAGGAGAAGCGCCGGCGGTGCGGCGTCGATGACCGCCAGGGCCGCCGCGACCGATCCGGCCAGGCTGACGTCCCAGCCTTCGGCTTCCAGCACCGCCTGACAGCTCTTGAGGACGATGGCCTCGTCGTCAACGACCAGCACTCTCATTCCCATTTGGTTTCTCCGCCGGCAGCCAGATGAAAAACCGCGACCCCTTGCCGACCTCGCTCTGGACCCGGATGTGGCCGCCATGACCCTGGACGATGCCCAGCGACACCGCCAGCCCCAGACCGGTGCCCTGACCGACCGGTTTGGTGGTGAAAAACGGTTCGAACAGTTTGTCCAGATTTTCCGGCGGAATGCCGCCGCCGGTGTCCGCGATGGTGATCTCAACCCCTTTGCGGCCGGCCGGCTGCCCGGTCAGGCTGGCGGCCGTGAAGAGCCGGATGGCCCCGCCCGTTTCGGTGGCGTCCAGGGCGTTGATGATGATGTTGATGAGCACGCTCTGAATCTGACTGCGGTCCACGGTGAGCTCGGGCAGTTTTTCCCCGGGGCTGAACTTGAGGGTCACTCCCTTCATCAGCGCCTGGTTTTCGATCAGCGCGATCGCTGCCGCCACCAGCCGGTTGATGTCGGTGGGCTCCGGGTCCAGTCGCGTCTGGCGCGAAAAATCAAGCAGGCCCTTGACGATCTTGCGCACCCGCTCGGTCGCTTCGGCGATGATCTGCAGATCGGAACGGATGTCCGCCGACAGGTCCTTGCGCCGCAGCAGCAGATGCGTGTAAGTCAAAACGCCGGTCAACGGGTTGTTGATCTCATGGGCCACGCCCGCTGCCAGCCGCCCGACGCTCGCCTGCTTCTGGGTTTGGATGATCCGGGCCTCGCTGTCGGCGTGGCGCCGGCCCATGGCGGCCACCATTTCCCGGAACGTGTTCTGCAGCAGGCCGATCTCGCCTTTCTCGGAGGGGCCGATGTCCGGCGTCAGGTTGCCCTCGCTGACCTGGCGGCTGGCCTGGATCAGACCCTGGATCGGTGATGTGATGCGGCTGGCGATGAAATATCCGAGGCCGGCCGCCGCCAGCATGATCGCCAGCGTGAGCAGAACGTAGACGGTGAGCAGCTGGCTGCGGATATCGGTGTATTTTTCCTCCAGGACCCCGACGTACAGCATGCCCGCACGACGGCCGGAGAGCGTCTCGATCGGGCTGTAGGCGGTGATAAACCAGTCGCTGAAAACAAACGCCCGATCCGTCCAAAGCCGGCCCCGACCGAGCACATGATCCTTCACCTCGGGGGACACCCGCGTGCCCAGCGCCCGTTTGCCTTCCGGCGTCAGGACATTCGTGGCGATGCGCACATCGTTGAGAAAAATCGTGGCCGTCCCGATACCCCGCCCTTTGAAACTCTCCCCCTGAAAAACCGTGTCCCGGACGGTGTCGACAAAGGCCTCGCTGCGATTGAGCAGCATCCCCCCGTACAGGACCCCTAGAAAAACGTTCCCGTCGAAGACCGGAACCGCCGCCGCAATCGTCATCCCGGCAGACACGTCCTCGCGGCCGGCCGATGCGGCCGGCACGTCGGCGGCCAGGGGAATCCGCGCGCGCTCGGCCAGTTCATGGTTCTCCTGCGTCAGGAACTCGGCCGGCAGCACTTCGGTCCCGGAAACGGACACGCGCTGCTGCAACACCGCCGTCACC
>JALOPB010000143.1 GCA_025454115.1 Desulfobacterales bacterium
TGATCTTCTTGCGGACGACCTGGGGATGCGCCGCAGCCACATCCGAGTCGGCGCAGCTGGCGAGCAGCAGCGTCGTTCCCAGCAGACAGATGAGTGTTCGAATTCGGGCGAGATAGTTTTTCATACGCGCATCACGGGTTGGTTGCAGGTTCATATTTTCTTGCCGTTGGGCTTCGACTTCGCATTGTCTTTCCCGTCATTCGGCTTCACCGTCGGTTTGGCGCCGGGCGCCGGCTTCTGGGGAGTCGCGGGCGGCGGCTCCACAAACTTGTAGGTGACCGCCGTGCAGGCCGTGCTGAGGTCTTTGGAATCCTTGACGTCCTTGCCCCGGTTGATGGTGATGTTGTTGATATTGACGATCCGCGACAGCCGTGCCACCTTGTCGAAAAAGACGGCCAGGTTGTGATAGTCCCCGCGAATACTCATCGCCACCGGGATTTCCGCATAGAATTCGCGCCGGGTTTCCACTTTCGGTTCAAAGAGCAGGAACTCCAGCCCCACCTCCTGGCCGGACTTCGAAACGCTGGTCAGCAGGGCGGGAATCTCCTCCTTCTCCGGCAAGGCGCTCATGGCAATCTTGAACTGGGCCTCGGCCTCCTGCATCTTGGCCTGAAATTTTCCCAGCTCGGCCGCGTTGATCTTGGCGGTGGCCAGTTTTTTCTCAAGGCCCTGCAGTTTCTGCTCCAGCGAAGAGATTTCTTCGTATTTCGGCAGCAACAAAAACCACACCGCCGACCCGCACAGCAGGACCAACAGCCCGGCGACCATGGCCACCCGCTGCCAGAGTACGAGTTTTTCGAACTTTTCCAGGAGGGCGTTCCCGGATTTCTTGAAGACATCCGCTTTCGTATCCATTATTTCTTGGCCCCCACTTCTTCGGTGGTTTTGGTTTCCGCTTTCTGCACTTTCCGTTTTTGGCAGCCGATTTCGAAGCTCTTGACCGTTGTTTTCTGGACTTCAACCTGCTTGAGGGTTTTGAGATTGACCGCCGAAAACAATCCGCTGCTCTCGAGACGAAGCATGAAATCGGCCACCGTCTTGTCGTCCATAGCGATGCCGCTGATGTTGACCAGATCGGCTTTCATATCCAGGGACGTGTACCACATGCGCTTTTCGATGATCACCTGGGACAGCGTGTCCATCAGACGCACCGGCTCGTAGCGATTGGCCTCGAGTTCCCGGATGATCGCCAGTTTCTTGTTCAGGTTGTCCAGCTTTTTCTTGATCTCTTCGATTTCCTTGTTGATCTTTTCGTACTTTTCCAGTTCGGTTTGAGTGGTCGCAATCCGACCACTCAAGTCATCGATCTGGCTGCTGAGCAATAAATTGACCCCGAAAATCGCCACCACGGTCAGAATCAGCGATAGTACGAAGATCGACAGCTGGCGACGGATGTTTTCCTTTTTACGAGTAGACCGGAACGGCAGTAGGTTGATGCGTATCATTTGTCGTCAACTTTCCTCAGAGCCAGTCCCATGGCGACGGCGGCTTGGGGAGCGATTTGTCGGATATAATCCGGTTCAAACGACTTCTCGTCCAGCAGGATTTTTTTGAACGGGTTGAGCGTTTCCACCTGCGCCGAGGACTCCGCTGCGAGCAGGTTCCGAAACTCGGCGATATGAGCGCCGCCCCCGCTCAGAAGGATGCGTTTGATCGGATCATCCGGATAGTTGGTGTAAAAGAAATCCAGCGCTCGACGAATTTCCGTGCACCAGTCCGCCACCACCGAGGTGGTGATCTGGTTGAGTTCATCCGCGGACATCTTGTTCGAGGCCTCGCCGAACTTAAGAAGCTCCGCCTGATCGTAAGAGCAATCGAGCAGGGACATGATCTTCTGGTTGACCTGCAGGCAGCCCAGCGCCACATCGCGCATGAACACGGACGAATTGCCCTTGAGGATGTTCAGCGAGGTCTTGCTGGCGCCGATGTCGATCAAAGCGACGTTTTCATCGGCCATATCGTAATTGGCCTCGAAGATGTTCTGCAACGCGAACGCCTCGACATCGACAATGCAGGGGTTCAGCCCGGCCTGGGTGACCAGGTTGATGTAGTCGTTCACCATTTCTTTCTTGGCGGCGACCAGGAACACGCTCATCTGGTTGGGGTTGTTTTCATTCTCGCCGAGAATCTGAAAATCCAGGTTCACATCACTGATGTCAAAGGGAATATATTGCTCGGCTTCGAAATGAATGGTTTCCTGCAGCTGTTCCTCGGCCATCGTCTGAACATTGATCTTCTTGACGATGACCGAATACCCGCCGATGGAAACCGCCACATTGGATTCTCGGACGTTGCTCGATTTGAAAAGCTGGCGGATGGTTTCGGCCGCCGTGGCCGGATCGCTGATAGCGCCATCTTCAATGGCGCCGGCCGGAATGTCCGCCATTCCGAACCGCTTCAGCTTGGGGCCGCTTTTGGAATCGACGATCTCGGCAACTTTCACCGACCGCGATCCGATGTCCAGGCCTACGAGGGAGTCTTTTTTTCCAAATAGCATGGGAGGCGCTCAATCCTTGAAAATTTTTGGTTTGTCCGATAGTCCTAATCCCAGTGCCAGCAATATCTTGCGCTGGGTCTCCATCCGGCACGGCATGCCTTTTTCGATGCGCGAAATCGTGATCGGCGAGAGTTCGGCCTGCTTGGCGAGTTCGGTTTTGCTCATCAGAAGCGATTCGCGCACGGTTTTGAGATTGTTTTTGGCCATCGCTCAAGCAAAAATGGTTAGGGTCATCCGCATGACATATAATTGATGATAATTGACTGCCTGGTCCTATTCTTATGTCAATCGATTGCTAATAAACGTTAATTATGCTCAATTGGCGATATTGATATTTCAAAGGCCGGCGCTGCGCGATGTTTTTTTAATCATATGCCCGACCGAAGGTTCTAGCAAATTTTGCGCCACCGTGTATCTTTCGGCCAGCGATTCAAAGACTTTCCCATTATACAATTTGATTTCAAAAGGTTAAAACCTTATACCCGGATGTCGGCCAATCTCCGGAACGTGTATTTGTGGGGTGCGCGCCAATGTCTGTGCCTTTTCGTCGACATACCGTCAAATTTTTGTAATTCGAGTTCATCTGAATCTGAGCCTGGAACGGTGGCCCGGTAGGGGAGGTGTTCATCATACTCCGCGGGATCGCGCCGCCTCTACCGATGACTGGGATATCGGCCTCGGTATCTAAAACTTTAATACGAATTTGGAGTCACTGCGGGACAGCCTTGAAACTCCTTGAGTTTACTTCTATACTTTCTCAAAACGCCGTCAGGGGAAAATAGCCATCCGCATGGACCGCAACCTTTCCGAAGAACGAATCAAGCCGTTTCGACTGGTCAAATATTTCACCTTCAGCGGGCTGGTGGTGATCTTTCTGGTCACCCTTATTTTGGCCATTCTGAACACGCACTGGGTCAAATCCATGCAGCGCAAGAAAAGCGAGGACTATGCGCATGCCTTGATCGAAAACCTCAACCACCAGGTTTTCCTTCAGTTCATCCTGCCGATCGGCATGAAGTTCGGCAAGGTTCAGCTCCGCAACCAGGAGCAGTTCGAACGCATGGACAATGTGGTCCGCAGCACCCTGCACAGTTTCAAAGTGGAGGATCTCAACATCTACAGCATGAGCAATACCATCTCCTACAGTTTTGACGAGACCCGCATCGGCGTCAAGGCGTTCGGCGGCACCGCGATCGAGCAGGCCAAAAGCGGACGATCCTCCTCCAAGCTGGTCCAACGCGGCAGTTTTCTGGAGATCCTGGCGGGGTTTCCCAAGGAAGTGCGGCTGGTCACCTTTGCGCCGCTGCGCTGGGAGGAGCCGTTGGGCCGCATCACCGACCCGGTGCTCGGCGTGGTCGAAGTGGTGCAGGACTTGTCCGAGGACTACCAGACCATCTTTCGCATCCAGATTTTGGTGGTGATCACCTGCACGGTGCTGATGGGGGCGCTGCTGGTGGTCCTGGTGTTCGTCGTCAAACGCGGGGAGTCGATCATCGAACGACGGGCTGAAGAGCGCATGCGCTTGAAAGAGCAGCTGAGCCGGGTGGAGCGGATGTCGGCCATGGGTGAAATGGCGGCCGGAATTTCGCATGAAATCCGCAATCCATTGGGAATCATACGCAGCTCGGCCGAACTCCTGAAAAAAAAGGTGGCCAAGATCGATCCCTCCAACGCCCTGCCCGACATCATCGTGGAGGAGGCCACCCGCCTGAACGGCATCATCACCGATTTCATCAATTTCGCCCGCCCGCGCAGCCCCAAGCTCAATCCGTGCCGGGTAGACGACGTGATCGAGAAGACGCTGACCTTTCTGACCGCCCAAATCGAGGAGCGCGGCTATACCATCGAGAAGGACTACCAGAACCCGCTTCCGGAAATCATGGGAGATGCTCCCATGCTGCACCAGTCGTTCCTCAACCTGTTCATAAACGCCATGCAGGCCATGCCGGACGGCGGCCGCATCGGCGTGAGCCTCCGCGCCGAGGGGGGCCAGGCCCGCATCGAGATCGAGGATGCCGGCCCCGGAATTCCGGTGGATCTGTCGGACAAGATCTGGGATCCGTTTTTCACCACTAAAGACAAGGGGACCGGGCTGGGGCTCGGAATCGTCAAAAACATCGTCGAAGCCCACGGCGGGACGATCCGCATCGCCAACCGCGAACCGCGGGGCGCCCGTGTGACGATCGATCTTCCGGTCCGCAAACCCGAAGGCGATGTTTAGCCATGGATACAATTCTCGTTGTTGACGATGAAAAAAACTACCTGCTGGTGCTCAGCGCCCTGCTGGAAGACGAAGGTTACGAGGTGCTGACCACGGCCAGCAGCCTGGAAGCCCTGGAAATTCTAAAAGCCTCGGATGTCGACCTGGTGCTCACCGACATGAAGATGCCCGGCATGGACGGCATCGAATTGCTGGAGCAGATCAAGACCCGTGACGCGGAGCTGCCGGTGATCATGATGACCGCCCACGGCACCGTCGACAAGGCGGTCGAGGCCATGCAGAAAGGCGCCTACAGCTACATCCTGAAGCCTTTCGACAATGAGCGGCTGACGCTTTACGTCCAGAAAGCCATTACGACGTTTAAGGTCGTCAAGGAAAACCGCCGCCTGCGCAACGCCGTCGAATCGCAATACCAGTTCGGCAACATCATCGGCAAGAGCAAGGCCATGCGCGATGTCTTCGAAATCATTCATAAGGTGGCGCCGTCGAACGCCACCGTTCTGATCGAGGGCGAGAGCGGGACGGGCAAGGAACTGGTCGCCAAATCCATCCACTTCAACAGCCCGCGGCGGGACAACCCCTTTGTGGCGGTCAACTGCTCGGCATTGGCGGAGAGCCTGCTCGAAAGCGAACTGTTCGGCCACGAACGGGGGGCCTTCACCGGTGCGATTTCGAGCAAGAAGGGCCGCTTCGAGCTGGCTCACGGGGGAACGCTGTTTCTGGATGAGATCGGTGAATTGTCCTCCAATCTCCAGGTCAAGCTATTGCGGGTGCTACAGGAAAAGTCATTCGAGCGCGTCGGCGGCGTGCGGTCGATTGCGGTGGACATTCGTGTGATTGCGGCCACCAACAAGAACCTGGGGCTGGAGATGCGCGCCGGCCGCTTCCGGGAAGACCTTTTCTACCGCCTGAACGTCGTCCATATCGCCATCCCGCCATTGCGGGAGCGCCAGGAGGACATCCGGCTGCTGGTCAACCATTTCCTCCAAAAGTATGCCGGCGAGAGAAAATCGGCGGTTCCCGTGCTGGGAGTGGCCCAGGAGGTGGATCGCCTGTTCTACGATTACAGCTGGCCGGGAAATATCCGCGAGCTTGAAAATATGATCGAGCGCGTGATGATCTTGTGCCCGAACGAAATCATCACGGGCGACGACCTGCCGCGGGGATTCAAAAGCAGCCTGGACAACGCCCTGCACATCGACGGCATCCCGGCCAACGCCAGGCTCTATGAAACGTTGGAAATGGTCGAAAAGACCATGATCCAGCGGGCCCTCAAAATGGCCGACAACGTTCAGTCCCACGCCGCCGCGATCCTGGGCATCGGCAAAAGCGGCCTCAACCAGAAAATCAAGAAATACAACCTGGAAGTGGGCGCCAGAAGCTGATCGCAGCCGGCGGTTCTCAGCTGTTGACGCGTTCGCGGACCATGTTGACGTAAATGGAGTCCTGGTGGTCGCTCAGCAGGCGGTTGAACGCCGCCGTGCTTTTCTGCGAGTCGCACGCCAGGCTTTTCAGCAGCAGGAAGTGCATCAGCGGATCGTCCGCAAACCCCGCCAGGGACCGCTGGTAAAGCTCGGCGGCCTGTTTGAAATCCCCGGCTTCGTAGCACAGGTTGGCATACAGGACCCGTGCGATGCGGCCGTTGGAGCGGTTGCCGTAGTCATCGAGGATCCGACGGAAATCGTCCGCAACCCCCTGGACGGCCTTGTCTTGGGATGTTTCGGCGCGCAGGCGCTCGTACTTGGCAAGGACCTGCGCAAGCTGCACCGCCGCAGCCGACTCCCGCCACCCCGAATAGACGATATAGCCCGAGAAAAGAACCACCGCCGCCAGCACGCCGCAACAGACATATCCGATGGTCTTTTTGTAAGCCGCGATAAAACCCAGCATCCGGGATGAAAGCGTGATGAATTCATCCGGTTCCTTCAGCAGTTCCTTGCGTGTCTTTTTTGCCGCTGCCGCCACAGATACCTCCTTAATCGGCCGAAGCCTTTACGTTGGCGAGACTGCCCCGCCCGTTGCTTGAACCGACGACGCGTCGCTCGACGGATGCGGCGGTTCCAATAGTTTCCTGATCCGCTGCCAGCCCGCTTCCGGGATGCTGGCTCCCAATACCTGACAGACCTCGTAGCCGCAGGCCGATCCGATCGCCCCGGATTTCTCCAGCGAGTATCCCGAAACCAGGCCGAAGAGAAAGCCCGACGCCCACAAGTCTCCGGCCCCGGTCGTGTCCACCGCCCGGCCGTCGCCCTGGGCCGGCACGTTCACCACCCGGCCGTCGGCGGCGATCCGGCTGCCCCGCGGACCGAGCTTGAGGACGGCGATCCGGGCCTCGCGGCCCAACGCCGAAAGGGCCTGCTCCGGATCGGACCGGCCGGTGAAAGCGCGGGCCTCGTCTTCATTGGCGATCAGGATGTCCACGTACTCGCGGACGATATCCGCCAGGAACTCCCGCGACTGGTCCACCACGTTGTAGCTGGCCAGATCGAGGGACACCCGCGCTCCCGCCGACCGCGCCGCCCTCAGCGCAGCCAGGATGAGGTCCGGGTTGAACAGCAGGTAGCCTTCGATATGCACGACGGCCGCATCGGCGAAATAATCAGCCCGTAAATCTTCGGGCCGCGTTTCGGAGGCCGCTCCCAAAAACGTCAGCATCGAACGCTCGGCATCCGGAGTAACGATGGAAAGCACGCGTCCCGTCGGCGTATCGGACCGCGCGAGCCGGGGATCGACCCGTCGGGATCGCAGAGCCTTTTCAAAGAAATTCCCCATCGCCCCCTGGCCGCAGGTGCCCACGAAACGGGCAGCGCCCCCGAGCTGGCCGACGCCCACCGTGGTGTTGCAGGCCGATCCGCCGGGCACGACGGCGGGAGGGTTGGAGGCCTGGGCAAGCGTCCGGTCGATGTGGGCGTTATCCACATAGACCATTCCGCCCTTGACGGCGCCCGAGCGCGCAACAAACTCGTCGCTTTCCTGCGCCAGAATATCCACCAGGGCCGACCCGACGCCCACGATCACATGCTTTCGGTTGAAATCCACGTAAACCCTTTCCAATCCAACTACCAGACCAGCGAGTCGTGCAGCCACCCCTTGTCGCCGTCGGCATGCTCGACCTGGATCCAGCGGCCGTCGCGCTTGAGCACTTTGAAAGGGATGCCCTTGTCGATCTTGATCAGGACCGGTTGCTCGGTCCCGGGGCCGGCTCGCAGCTGGCATCCGTTCTGTTTGGTGACCACCGTGGGGGTCTTGTCCACGAGCGACTTGTGGATCCAGCCGCTGTCGCCCTCGTAGTCCTTGAAGCGGATCCAGACACCGGAGATTTCGATGACCTCGATGGGATAGTATTTTTCAACCTTCCAGAGCACGTCCTGATTGGGACCCGGACCCGATCGGATGTTGGCGTCGTTCGCGCTGACCGCCATCCGTTCCGCCGCATATGCACCCGGGCTGATCAAGATCAGCCCCAATAAAATCAACACAACCCACCGCATCGCTCTTCGCCTTTCAGCTTCAGGCAAAAAAGAATTCTTCCTCTGGCAGCTGCACGCAGGTCAGCTTGTTGCCGTAGACGGCGCCGGTGTCGATCCCGATCTTGTTCGGCTCCACCCGCGGTTCATCGAAGGGGGTATGACCGAAAACCACCCGTTTGCCGAACGAGTGGCGGGTATCGACGAAGTTTTCGCGGATCCAGAGCAGATCCTCAGGGCGCTGGTTCTCGAGCGGCAGGCCCTTGCGCAGACCGGCGTGTACAAAGATATAATTTTCCGTCTCAAACATCAATTGCAAAGACTCGAAAAACCGCAGATGCGCCTCCGGAATGGGGTAGCGTCCCGGGGCGCTCGAGTTCCGCAGATAGCTGTCCAGCGTCTGTTGGCCGCCGTTGTACAGGTAGGTCATGCGGTCCTTGCCGGAGAGATAGTCCGCCAGCATTTGTTCGTGGTTGCCCTTGAGAAAAACCGTTTCGGGATGCCGCTTCTGCAGCTCGATCAGGTGCTCGATCACTTCGAAAGACTGCGGCCCCCGGTCGATGTAGTCCCCCATGAAAACCAGCCGGTCCCGCGTCCAGTCGATCGGGACCCGGCCGAGTAATCGGACCAGCGGGTCGTAGCAGCCGTGAATGTCGCCGATGGCAAAGATCCGCTCCACGAAACTCCTCACCAGCGCCGGAAAAAAACTTGGCGCTGATCCAGCCGGGTGATCCCCTCCGCGATCGCTTCGCGCACCGCCCGGCGGTATTCGTCCGCGGACAACGCCGCCTCCAGACCGGAGACCTCGTGCGCCCGCCCACAGGGCCGATACTGGGACATGACGTTGACGTAGGTCCGCGACGAGACCTGTTGGGCGATGAACCGCATAATCTCCCGCGTGCCGGCCAGGCCGCCGGGCATGACCAGGTGGCGTACCAGCAGCCCGCGCCGGGCGATGCCGCGATCGTCCAACTCCAGGTCGCCCACCTGCCGGTGCATCTCCAGCAACGCCTGGCGCGCGGTCTCGGGATAGTCCGGCGCGTTGCAGGCGTCACGGGCGACGTCCGCATCCCAGAATTTAAAATCCGGCATGTAAATGTCAATCACGCCGTCGAGCAGCCTGAGGGTTTCGATGCGGTCGTAGCCCCCGGAGTTGTAAACCAGCGGGACCTTCAGCCCGGCGGGAACCGCCAGCTCCAGCGCCGCCAGAATCTGGGAAACCACATGGCTCGGCGTGACGAAGTTGATATTATGGCATCCCTGCCGTTGCAACGCCAGCATGATTCCGGCCAGCTGTTCGTCGGAGACGTCCTCGCCGATGCCTTCGTGGCTGATCTCGAAGTTCTGGCAGAACAGGCACAGCAGGTTGCAGTGCGTAAAGAAAATCGTGCCGGAGCCGTTCGCGCCGACCAGCGGCGCCTCCTCGCCGAAATGGGCATTGAAGCTGGAAACGAGCGCCCGGCGGCCCGTGCGGCAGACCCCGGTCTCCCCGGACAGGCGGTCCACCCGGCACATCCGCGGGCAGAGCGTGCAGCTCGCCATCCGGGCACGGGCTTCGGCGAGGTTCCGGCGCAGCAAACCACTCGAGTAGGCCTGAAGGTAGGCTGGTTCGAATTCGGGCATGGCGTCTTTCGCAGGTCGCGGCCGGCCGCCGCTGAAAGGATCAACGCTCGGAGGATTCAACGACGATCTTCTGGGCCAGCCCGCGCCCGAGGGCGTAGCGTTTCAGATCCACGGCGACGGCCAGCTGCCCCTGGCCGTCGTTGGTGATGATCTCGATGCGGTCGCCCTGCCGCAGGCCCATCGCCAGAAGCCTCATCCGCACGCTGGCGCCGCCGCTGATCTCGCGGATCACCAGCCGCTCGCCGGCCTTGGCCATCGTCAGCGGCATCTGCCGCGAGCGCTCCTTCAGGCAGTCGGCGCAGATCCCGTAGATCTCCATCTTGTGCCGCAGCATGTGGAACCCGTGTGTGGCGGCAATCTGGATCTGGTATTTTTCGAGGCGTTCTTCCTTGAACTCGATGATCCGGCCGCACTTGGTGCAAATCATGTGGTCGTGGTGATCGCCGAGATGGTGGTGCTCGTAACGCACGACCCCGTTGTCGAAGCGGCTCTGGCGCGCAAAGCCCAGACGGCTCAGCATCTTCAGCGTATCCCGGACGAATTCCGGCGAGAGCTTCACGCCGCGTTGGCCCAAAAACCCGGCCAGCTCGTCGACGGTGACATGCTTTTCCATCGACAGGAAGGCCTCCAGGACTTTAAAGCGGTCCTCGAAATTCTCGACGCGCTCCTGCTGGAAAAGCTTGCGGAACTGCTCCTTCTCCTGAGTATGCAGCGGAGTCATGCGGGGAGCGCCGTCAGCGGGAATGCCCGGGGATCTCCCAGGTAGTGCAGGAGCCGCTCGAACAGGTCCGGGTCTGGGCGGAGGCGCCGCCGCTTTTGCCCGAACCGGGCGCCATCGCATAGCAGGTCTTGCTCAACACCCGCTCGAACTCCTCGGAGCCGCATTTCGGGCAGCACGCTTCGACCTCTTCCTTCTTTTTAAGGATGAGGATTTCGAAGCATTCATTGCAGGACAGACACTTGAATTCGAAAATAGGCATGAAACCAGCTACTCCATTCGCTTGTAAAATTTAATTGTTAAGTATCGTCGATGCCGCCGGCCTTGTCAAGGAATCCTGATTTTACAGGAAATATTCGGTCTTCTCGGTCACCGTCGTCTTGATGAGGTTGAGGGTATCGGCAAGGACGGCGATCACGTTCTCCCGGATGTCCCCGGCGACGATCAGGACCATGACGTCGTCGCCAACGGCCAGGTCGCGGTCTTCGGCGATGGCCACGCGGATGTCGACGATGCCCGGACGCCGGCGCTGCTCCGCAAGGATCTGCTCCAGGCGCCGGTGGTCGACCTGAACCCGCAGCCCCTTGACCCGCCGGCCGTCGCGCGAAGTTCCTCGCACCACGCCGTTATGCGCCAGCAGCATGCCGGCCTTATTGAAATCGGGATTCCGACGGATATCGGCGATCATGCCTGCGATGTCCATTAGCCCTCCGTTGCGCTGCCGGCCGTCAGCATCTGCTCGGCCCGCGCCAGGTCTTCCGGCGTGTTGACGTTGAAAAATGAAACCAGCTCCGGGTCCTTCTCCCGCAGCCGCTCCTCGGGGATCGTCTTGATTCGGCCTTTTTGAAGCGCCAGCTGGATCTTGAGCTTGTTCGCCCGCAGATGCTCCTCCGCGGCCTTCAGACACCGCTTGGAATACGCCGCGCAAAGCGGTTCGAAGCCTTTGGATGTCTGCGGAATGATCAGGTCATCCGCCGGGTCGATCTGCTCCAGGACCGTTTCGATGATCTCCTTCTTCAAAAACGGGGTGTCGCAGGCCGAGAAGAACGCAAACGGATGGCGGGTGTAGAACAGCCCCGCATGCACCCCGGTAAGCGAGCTCCGGACCAGAAAGGCCTTGTTTTCGCCCCCATACCGCGTGCTCAACCCGCCGGCCAGAATCACCCCCGAACACGGATGTTTCATCTAGAAAGTTCCTATTGCGTTGTGTGAGAATAGGAGAATCGCGAGATGAAATCAAGCCGCCCTCAATGGCGTTGCTGCGAAGACAGACCGGATGGAGAAAAGCCATCTCCTCGCCGGCTAATCTTCATCGTCGAGAGGGGTTTCACGATTCCGGCAGCTCTCACAGAACTTGTGTGGAACGCCCCTTCCAATCCAGCGAATCCTCGGCAGGCAACCAAGAAAGTAAAAGGGATCGAAAAAAGAATGGAGCCTGTCAAAGCGGCTATATCATGGATGAGGAGGCCGGAAGGATTAGGCCGTTGGATATCCTGGGTACTTTATAATTATCAGCAATTCTCTGCAGAAATTTCATCCGAAATAGCATAACACATTTTCCCTCCCTTAGGTCGGGCTATATATATTTAGCAGAGACTGTGCAAAGTTCTTGAAAATAGCACGAGAAAATTTGCCGGCATCCACAATTTCTGTGCGGATGACTTCAAGAGCGCTCAACGGGTTAATGGCCATCCGGTAGCTCCTTTCGTCGTTGGTCAGAGCCTCATAGCAGTCGATGATTCCAACTATCTGACCGAATTGTGAGATGTCGGTTTTCTGATCCGGGTACCCGCTGCCATCCAGTTTTTCATGGTGTTCAAGGGCGGTCGTCCTTATCTCGCTGTTGCTGAACTTGCAGGTGCCAAGGATATTGAACCCCTTACCAGGGTGCTTTTTTATCTCATGAAACTCTTCATCGGTAAGCTTACGTGGGGCCTTTAAAAGTTCGGGGTTTATGCGAACCTTTCCGACATCGTGCAACAAGGCTGATAGCCCGAGAACTTTCATTTTGTGTTTATCGAAATTGGTGTACTTGGCGTATCCCAAAGCTAGGGCCATCACGTTTACAGAATGCCGAGTTGTTGTGTAGTCTCTGCTGGTCAGGTCAAACAGGACCTTAACGATATCTCGGTTCTTGGTTACTTCCCCGACCAGGATATTTACGGTTGGGCTGACCCCTTCAAGGCTTCCGGTTACGGGCTCGTCTAAGGTGACCTGGACAAGGTTCTGAACCATGCCCCGGACTTTCACAAGGTCCTTTTCTTTTATGCACTTTCTAATTTCACGGTTGAATTCGCTTTGGACCTCTTGGATGGCCTCAACCTTGTTTTTTCGTTTTATGTAAAGACGTTTGGGCAGCATCCGATACCGAATCCGCATCTCGCTCAGGGTCACCCCGATTGGCTTATAAAGTGCAAACCCACCACTTGACGTTTCATAGTAGAATGGAATTTTGCGATATAGGTTCAGCTGAGAGGCTTTTACCGGTATATACTCAGAGGGTTCCATCAGTTTGGGAGGCGTCCGAATTTGGGATTGGATTGTTGGGAGCCGGATCGGGATGCATCGTCTGGTTGGCTCCAATCTCGTATTTGTCTCCTAATCCACAATCGGCAATTCAAGAAAATTCTTTACGTTTTCTATAGCCCAGCCACCCTTCTCCTGATTTTCAGGTTTCGACTTGGAAAACTGCAGAATTCATGCAGATTCGAAGGGTTTAAACGGATGCGGGGGTATCGAAGATCGAAATATGGCCGGCTGGAATCAATAAGGCCGCAATGATGGGGTCGTCGATGCGGCCTTGACATCGGTTTCCAGAAGGCCTGACTTAAAAAAACACCGGGAAGGTGCCCGACAGAAGGCCGCTCACCGGTGCTTTAACGAGTTGAACTGATTTGCTCCAAGCCGCGTTTTTATTTGGCAAGCTTGGAGGCGATGGTCGCCACATGGGCGCCCTGAAACCGGGCTGCCTGCAGCTCGTTTTCAGAGGGAGTCCTCTCGCCCTGAGTCCCTGCGATCGTTGACGCTCCGTAGGGGGACCCGCCGGTAATCTCATCGTTGCGCATCTGGCCCTGAAAGCTGTACGGCAGCCCCACGACGACCAATCCGTGGTGCAACAAGGTGATGATGAAACTGAGAATCGTGGATTCCTGGCCGCCGTGCTGGGTCGCGGAACTCGTGAACACACTGCCGACCTTGCCCACCAGTGCGCCTTTAGCCCACAGCCCGCCGGTAGCGTCCAGAAATTGTCGCATCTGGCCGCACATGTTGCCAAAACGGGTCGGCGTACCGAAAATGATGGCATCTGCGGATTCAAGTTCGTCTACCGTGGCGATGGGAACATTTTCAAATTTTTTCTGCGCCTCAACGGCTCCCATTTTCGCCAGCACCTCCTGCGGCAGCGTTTCGGGAACCCTGCGCAGGGCCACTTCGGCTCCCTTGACCGTTTTGACCCCCTCGGCAACAGCTTCGGCCATACGGTTGACGTGGCCATACATGGAGTAATAAACGACGAGAACTTTCATGGCGCCTCCTTTTTTTGAGGTTATAATCAGTTGGCATTTGTGGAGGAACATATTCACGGAGCCGCGCTTCGTCCAGTCCCGTGCCGGTTTCCGAACCCCTCATAAAGCGCACGCAATGGCGGCAAATCTCTGGATCATTAATCGAGATTTGATACCTATATGTGTTATGTCTCCTCTTCGCACCCTCTTGATTTGACAAACGTCAAGCGTTGCGATACATTTTTATTAAACTGCGATACAAGAGAGGCGATTATGCCCATCAGCCTGAGAATCCCCCCAAAGAAAGAACAGCTGATCATCCGGGCGGCGAAGAAGGAAGGCAAGACCAAGACGGCCTTTATACTTGACGCTGTGGATGAGAAGCTGCGATTGGTCGAGAGCCGGGAACAGACCATCCGGAAAACTGCGGGTTGGCTGAGCCCGGAAGAAGCCTCCCGGCTGAGTGAGGACCTAACGATTTTCGAGAGAATCGATGAGGCCGACTGGCAATGAAGGCGGTCCTGGATACCAACATCTATGTCGACTTTGCGATGGGCAGACCCGATGTAGTGGATCTATTAGCCGTGCAAAGCACGGAGATACTGCTGCCGGCCGCAGTGATGGGTGAGCTTTTCTATGGATTCATGAAGGGAAACCGCACCCGCTACAACGAAGAAAAGTTCCACCGCTTTGTTAAGGAACTAGAAGTCTCCATTATTCGTGTAGGTGAAGAGGTTGCGCGAAAATACGCTCTTATCTATTCGACGCTGACCAACAACGGAACCCGCATCCCCATCAATGATGTCTGGATAGCCGCCTGTTGCATGAGTGTGGGCGGAACCCTTCTCACACGCGATCGCCACTTCCAGCAGGTTGGCCAGATCGACAAGATCATTTTGGATTAAAACAAGATGATCTTTCAAGCCCCGACCCGTACATCTCAGAACGCAATTTGAAAACGCAGGCCAGATAAATCAATTCACTATTCAAGGCGTGACACCATTTTTTATGCTGCATCGTCCTCCCGCCCTCTCCCATATTAAAGCTTTAACATAACTGCCCGATAGATAAATCTAGAGGCATTGGATCTGCCTTTGATGCCTCAGAAGCGGATGAAGATCGATGCAATCCACTGACACCATAGCGCTTGCGAAGGACGAGACCGAGCCCACCGCCGGGCTCGACCTCAATCACTTGATTAAGGCGCTCATCGAGATGAACATCGCCCGCAAGAATGTGCTTTTCTATCCGGGGCGCCATCGCCAAGTCAAGAAGAGCATCGATCTCGCGCACGGCTGTCTCAGCCTCTCCCTTGAAGCGGTCGATGAAATCACATTGGTAATCGCCAAGGAGTCCTTTTCGGTCGGCGGCTGCCTTCTGGATCCGTCCAATTCGGTGCTTCAAGAGCTGCGGGCAGTTTTCAAGGCCAAAAACATCGCTTCGTTGACGTTCCGGCAGAGGCTCTCGAGGAACGAACTGGCCGGGTTCCTGCTTCGAATCACGCGCAGCGAAGAAAGCGCCGATCCCCAAGCGGCGAACGACGAGTTGCCCCTGCATGAAGCCTTCACCGATAATATCCGCATTCAAACCGTGGACTACTCGAAATTCTCCCACACCGAGGAAACGGTTATCCACCGGAAGGGCGCTCAGGGCGCCCAAAAACCGCGCGATTCGGTCTGGAACGATTTCGTGCACGGCTTGGCCAGCGGCATCCTGCTCGACCCTAACGACGCCCAGCCGGCCGAGTTCGTCCGCCGGCCTTCTCCGTCAGGCATCGCCGGCCACCTGAACCGCCTCGAGGCGATTGAAACAGAGCTTCTCAAAAAATATGAGGATGTGATCAAAGACCACCTCCTGAATGCATCGGGGGGCAGCGATCCGCAGCGCGATTCGAGCTGGAGCGATCTGTACCGATGCTTCGAGCAACTCAAACCGGGGCTCCGCGATCAATTCCTGGCCGTGACCTTTGACCAGTGCGCCCTCCAGACGAATCCGGAGTCTCTGGAACCCCTTTTGGGCCGCCTGCCACTCAAGCTGCTGATTGAAATGCTAAAGTCGGCAACCAGCGGAAAAAAGGAAATATCGCCGTCCCTCTTGAACTTTGTCGGTAAAATGCTGAATGCGCGCGGCGCCAAGGCGCAATCGCTCGAGCATGAGGCGGCCCGGCGCATGGCCCAAGAGATCGACGCCCTCGCCGCGCCTGAGATGGCCGGCACTCTTTTCAAAAAGGAAAATTTTGGCGCCTATGTAACACCGGAGTATGAAAAATCGCTGAAGCAATTGGTCCGCCCCCAGACCCCGCAAGAAGCAAACGAGGAAGGCCTGATAGACATCCAAAGCCACCTAAAAACCTTGAGCGAGGACCATTTGGCCGCGCACATCGTTGAAGCGGGGATCGCCTTGATGTCCGGCCAACTCGATGCGGAGTTGTATCGGGAGATCGCCGAGCAGTTGGTCAAGCTGGCAAACGATCTCGCGAAAAAAGCCAATATCGGCCTGCTTTCAAAAATGCAGCAGTTGTTCCTGGACCACAGTCGGATGGAGCCGGCCGACCCCAAATTCGCGGCCGCCCGCGCGGCCCTCGACCAGTTGCGCGGTCCCCGGCTTATCCGCTCGTTGCGAGCGGCGATAGAAGCCTCTGGCCGCTGGGCCGAGCCCGCGGCCACGGCCTTTCTCTTGGCACTCGGGCCCAATGCGGTCCCCGAGGCATTGCATCTGTATTTGCATCATAACGAGCAGCAGCGAGAGGAATGGCTGGCCGTCCTGATCGAACGATATCCGCAGCATCTGCTGAAAGAGGTCATCAAAAGGATTCAGCTGTACGCCGGTGCCCGCACGGTGGAGCTGCTGATGATTTTCGAAAAACTGGGGGACCCGGCGTGCAGCCCCTGTGTCAGGCCCTTTTTGCAGCACCCGGATGAAGCTGCCCGGTTTCAAGCGCTGACGCTTCTGCTGCGTTTCAACGACGAGCAAGGCGTCAGGTGTTTACGGAAGCTGCTCGACTCGAGAAAGAACCAGGATTTCCTGGCGGCCTTGGACCTGGCTGAAAAATATTCAGTGGCAAGGGTCGCCGCGGACTTGGCCAAGCGCCTGAAGACACGGTTTCTTCTTTATCGATCGGACGTGATCTGCAATGAAAGGATACTGCTGGCGCTGGAGAACTTCGGGTATCGAGTGGCAGTCAGCGATCTCGAGCGTCTGAACCGCATCCGCTTCTCCTTCTACCCGCAGCAATTGGCACGCATGAAGTCAGTGGTTTCTGCAATGCTCTTGAAACGAACACCGGTGCCGAAATCGGATAGAGCCAGGGGGACGACCGTACGCCATGATGCCAACGCTCAATGAGCAAAATGAGATCGGTCAGCTGGTAGCCGGGCTGAGCGCGGCGATCTCCGGCATGCGCCTGTACGCGGAAAAACATCCGAAAACAATCGCCCTGCTAGATCAGGCCTACGCCGGGATCGCCCAGCGTGCGACCAGCCGGGAGAAGACGACGGCCATGATCGTCGATGATGAGCTGCTGTGGGACGGTACCGCGCTGAAAGGCAAAGTTTCCCAGCTGCCGTCGTTTGTCAAGGAATTGCGGGCCGCCGAGATTGAAAGCATCAGCTTCCACAAGGGGATCACCCGCTCCGAGATAACCGATTTTCTGAAAACCCTTGCTTCGAACCAAGCGGATTCCCTGCCCAGCAGCACAGCCCATGTGAAACTCGGTAAACTCCGACTGAGCTGCAAAGAACCTGACCTCTGTCCGCTCGGCGAAGCGGATCAGCAGCGCGTGGCCGCGTTTCTGGCTCTCCGCGACAAGAAATACCCGCAGGTCCGTGAAATATCCCACGGCATATCGCGTCGTCGCAACTTCGAAATCAAGGGCGTAGAGGATGTCGTGACGGCGTTCGTCCGGGGTTTCGTCCACAACATCAATCCCATCCGCCTCCTCGTCCAAATGAAAGTAGCCGACGAATACACCTACACCCACATGGTCAATGTCTGCATCTTGACCGTGAGCCAAGCGGAATCATTGGGATTTCCCGCGGAGTATCTCTTTCAGATCGGCGTGGCCGCCATTCTGCACGATGCGGGCAAGCTGTTTATCCCAGCGGAGATCCTGAACAAGCCCGGCAAACTAACCAATGAAGAACGATTGATCGTCGAAACGCACTCGCTGAGAGGCGCCAGCTACATCCTGAAGCATGATGCGTTTCCCAAGCTCGCCGTGCTCGGGGCATTGGAGCATCATATCAAATACGATGGCACTGGATACCCCGCCATCCCGACGTCTTATCAGCCCAACATCATCAGCCAGATGATCGCCATCTCCGATGTGTTCGACGCCATGCGAACCCGGCGTTCGTATAAGGAACCGAAACCCGTTAAGGACATCGCTGCGGTACTCCTCAAAGAAAAGGGCAGCGCGTATCACCCGCGGCTGGTGGATAATTTCTTGAAACTCATTCAGGAGGAGGCAGACGGCCGTCGATGGCCGCCAGCCCCACCCCGATCAGCCCCATTCCCATGAAATGCCTCCCGGCCAGCTGCTCGTCGAGAAAGACGGTTCCCAGAAAAATGGCGCTGACGGGTATCAGAAAGCTCACCAGGAGGATGTTGGTCGCGCCCGCCGTAGCCAGCACGCGAAAGTAGATGATGTAGGCCATTGCCGTGGATATCGTCGCCAGCCCCAGCACAAGGCTCCATTCCTGCAACCCCATGGGGCGGTTGACGGCAGATTCACTCACGCGTCTTATCCATGTGCGCAAAGGATCCGGCATTGGGCTATCCGCTGATGAAGCGGTTGGTCGGAATCATAGCGAAACGGCTGAACAACCGAAACAAACGCCTGATCGAAACGTGGGTGGAAGTTTTCGGCGTTTCGAAGGTCGTTCCATAGCTTTGTGCAGATCAGGGGAACGCCGTTATTCTTGGAAATGGCCTCATAATCGTCTCTATATTGGCCTGGAAATCGCCCCTGGTTCCTCTTTTTCAAATCGGTCATCCTGATAAGTGGTCACATATGTCAGAGCTTGACGGATATCTTCATCCTCAAGCTCAGGGTATTCTTGAAGCATATCCTCGCGGTTAGGATATAACGCCGCCAGCTCAACAACACGCTTTACAGGTTCATTTGGTAGTCCTCCGACGAATCCTTTTGTTTATATCACATCCGCGCAAACGAACCAGCTGTGATCGAACTGCAAGGTATGGCCTCGTTCCAAATCAACAGACTGATACTGCAAACTGTACCATTCACCCAATACCCTAATGGCAATCCGCGCGGAATCAACATACCAGTATGAACATAACGGGGCTGGATTTATCGCTATTGTGGCTGCCTTTTCAGGTGCCTATGAGGGCAGCGCTGCCGCCAAATTCCGCCCCGGAACGAACTCAAGCAGGAAAGTGTGGTATAGTATGGAATTAAAACGAACGAACGGAGGCGGTATGCCGAAAATCATTGGAGGAATTTGGGGAATTTTGTTTCTGCTGCTGGTTTGCGTCTTCCCGGCCGATTCCCAGGACGACAAGAACCCGTTGGTTCAGGAACTGTTCGTCAAGTCGGGGATAGACCAGTTGATAGAACGGCTGCCGATGATCGTGCAGGAGGGAATGCACCAGGCATTTACGCAGAATCAGGACTTGAAGAAAATCCCGCCCCAGGCTTTTCAGGCGATCATGGATGCGGCGGCCAGCGCCTACGAATCACAGAAATTGAGGAGCATCATGCTGAGATCATTCGCCGGTAAGATGGATGATGCCGAAATCAGATCGGTCATTCAATGGTTGGATTCGCCGACCGGCGTAAAATGCACAGATCTCGAAAAACAATCATTAACCGCCGAAGCGTTCCAGGATCTATCCCGGTTCGCGGAGGAGATCCAAAAAAAGCCACCGCGGCCCGAACGGCTGAAGCTCATCGGGGAACTCGACAGAGCTACCAAGGCTACGGCCACATCCGTCGAAATTTTCATTAACTCGAACCTGGCCGTTGCGACGGCGATAAGCCTCTCCCTTCCGCAGGAAAGCCCCATGCCTCTCTCAGAGATTAGGAAGAAGTTTGAAGCCGGCAGGGCCGCCATCGAAAATGCCCTGCAGGAGCAGACCCGGGTCAGCCTGCTCTTCACCTACCGCTCGCTCTCGGACCGCGAAATAAAGGAGTATATCGATATAGCCACCTCGCCTGCCGGGAGCAAATTCAACGACATCGGCATCGAGGCATTCCAGAAGGCCATGGTCGCGGGCGGGATGGATTTCGGTCAGGCGGTCGCGAAAGTGTTCGAGAATGTGAACCAAAAAAGAGAAATCTAGAAAGTACGGACGGGCAGAAATCGATTACCTGACAAATCGCGACCGGAAGCTCGGCAGGGCGATCGGCCGGATCGGCATGATCGAGCGGCCGGTCATGCCGGACCTGTTCAAGGCCCTGGTTCATTCCATCGTGGCCCAGCAGGTCTCCCGGAAGGCCGCCGATACCGTGTGGGTCAGGCTCGGCGAACGGCTCTCGGGCGTTACGCCCCTCAAGGTCGCCGGCACCGATGTTTCCGATATTCAAAAATGCGGGCTTTCGATGCGCAAGGCCCGATATATCAAGGGAATCGGCGAAGCGGCCATGAGCGGCCGGCTGGATGTTTTGAAATTGAGGGAATTGCCCGACGAGGAGGTAATCGAAAAGCTGTCGTCCTTTCCCGGCGTCGGCGTCTGGACGGCCGAAATGCTTCTGATCTTTTCGCTATGCCGGCCGGATGTTGTGAGCTGGGGAGATCTGGCCATCCGACGCGGGATGACGAATTTGTATGGATTAAAAGCGCTTTCAAAAACGCAGTTCGATCGGTTCCGCAATAGGTACTCACCCTGCGGCTCGGTTGCATCCCTTTACTTGTGGGCGTTATCGGTCGATTAGGAGACATCGGTGTTGACAAGCTCGTTCCGCCTTTGTTAAGCCTCAAAAGCCCCAAGCCTTTTATTACTCCGGCAAGTAAACAGGTTCAACTTGAGCTGAGATTCGGCGGGGCGAGGTTTTCGGCCGCAGCACGCCGCAACCAAATTTTCAATAGATCCTGCCACGCCCCCAAGCCGTTTAGAGGAACTGCAGACAGGCAGAGACGGCTGGCGGCTGCGTGGGCATCGGTCCTCCGGGGCTGTCCGGAACCATATGATGCGGGCTTGCTGCCGGTCGATGGTTCGTTGAACGGATGGTGGCGGCGCGCTGCGGCCGAAAACCCGCCCCGCCGATGAGTAATATGGCCGCATTGAACATATTTTATTGCCGGAGTAATAAATGGGGCTTTACTTATATTGAACCGATTAGTAGCTTTCAGGACAACCAGATATGCTCACGTTGACACGGGTAGACGAAACGGCCCTGGCAGGCATGATGACTGAAATCCCTTCAAGAACCAAAAACGGCGCGGATCCCGGCAGACCGCGAGTCAGCCGAGAAAAGCGCGAGACGGTCGGCACCGTCACGGTCGAGAACCCACGCATGGTCTGCCGCGACGTCAATGTCTATTA
>JALOPB010000144.1 GCA_025454115.1 Desulfobacterales bacterium
GCTTTACCTGGACACCGGCTATTACTCCATCGACCCGAACCATATCGTTATCCCGTTCGATCAGGAGGTGACCGTAACGTTCTTCTATGAGGGCGCCGGCTACACGCTGAACGACTTCGGCTGGATGCTGGCCAGCGAAGGTATCACCGGGACCAAACATGAGGTCTACCGCAACATCAACGACAATAACAACAACGGCATCCTCGATGACCGCGAAAGCTGGCCGGATGCCGCCACCAAAGGTGTATTCGTCAACCGGGTCAACCTGGGCACCTTCGCGGCCGGGACCGAGATCGTTTTTTATCTACACATCAATTCGGACAATTACAACGACACGAACTACGTTTATACCAAGAAAGACTGGAACCCGGATGTCTACACCGGCGGATGCACCGATACGACATTCACCAAGCTCTACAACCTGGGAGTCCCCAACACCACCGAGGGCACCTGCTATGTCACCAGCAACTGGATGAACGCCTCGGCCCTGAACCGGATGAACACGGTCTTCGGGCTGGACTTCACGGGCGCCCAAAGCAGCATGCAGATCACCCGCAACCAGAAGTTCAACCACGCCCTGGTCGGCGTTCCTCTGAACAAGTCCAGAGAGTGGATCCTCGGCTGGGAAGATCTCTTGACCGGCGGAGACACGGACCACAACGACATGATCTTCCACATCGAACGACGTACGGGTGGTCAGTCGTTGTTAAAACAGGCGATCACGCCCGTAAACGCGGGCGATTATTACACCGGCGTGACGTTGACCGTCTACGACAACCTCACCTGCGCCGGCAAGACCGACATTGTCTATTATGTCTCGGTCGACAATGGTGCCAACTGGGTGGAAGTCACCACCTGGGATGAAATCTGGGAAATCGACAGCAGCAAAAATCCTCTGCAAAAGCTCACGACCTGGACTCCGGGAACCCCGGCCCTGACCCGACGCAACGTGCGCGTGGATTTTGCGGCGCTCGGCATCGTCGGCCGGGAGCTGCGCTGGAAAGCCGAGTTCAGAAGCGAACTGCAGGGCTGCGAACCGCAGATCCTGGACGTAATTCTTAACGCGGATGTCGCCAGCCACGGAAGCTTTTCGCGCAGCTCGCCCGTGACCAAGGCCAACGTGATTTATTCCGGCTACTACGAAACCCCGGCCCTGGGCTGGCTTGACAAGACCCTGCGCGGTCATCTGTCGGCCACCCGGCTCTACGACCCGCAAGACCCGAACACCACCTCCGAGCTGGCGCTGTGGGACGCCGGTCAGGTGCTGAGCGCTCGCAATCCGGGCAGCCGCAGCATTTACTTCCCTCAGGTCTCCATCGGGCAGGTGGCCGCTCAAGAAATTGCGGTCGGCGACGGCACGGCCGTGTCCTTCAGCGGAACGCTCTACCCCGCTCCGATTTCGGCGACGACACTGTCGATCACCGACGGCCGGGAGATCTTCCGTGACAAGCATACCGATATGCTGGAGGGCAACCTGGGCGGGCGCGGCACGATCAACCGTTTTACAGGCGAGTTCACTCTGGAGTTCGCCGAGCCGCCATCCAACGGCCTGCCGATCGTTGCCAGCTTCAGCTACTACATCGCCTCCAGCGCGCTAGTGGATTTTACGGCGTCCAATATCACCAAGGAGAATCTCGCTCTCGACGATTCCAGCGTTATCCCCTACGGGCTGGTGTACGACTTCGACAATGACAACGACGTCGACGACAGCGATGCCCACTGGGTGATGAACTGGGTCAAAGGCTACGAGCTGGGCACCACCGTGAAACGCGAGTGGCTGCTGGATCCGATTGATCACTCGGTGCCGGCGGTACTGACCGCCCCGGGTCTTCCGATGTGGTATTTCGGCACCGCCACCACCAAGCAGGAACGTGACAGCTTCAAAGAGTTCATGCTCGCCAACGCCAACCGGCGCGGGGCGGTGTTCGTCGGCTCCCGCAGCGGAATGCTGCACGCCTTCGATGCCGGAGCCTTCCGGCACGGAGATAACGCCTGCACCCCTGCGGTTCAGGAAAACCGCGGTTATTTCGAGTGGGACGCCAGCTGTGCGTCCGGCCCCGACTACGGCACCGGAGAAGAGCTGTGGGCCTTCATCCCGGCCAACCTGCTGCCTCGGCTCAAGAACAACCTGCTGGCCCGGCTCAACAAGGTCAGGACCACGGACTACAACCAGGCCTATGTGGACGCCTCGCCGGCGCTGGCGGATGTGTACATGAACGGCGCCTGGCACACGGTGCTGCTGTCGGCCGAGGGCAACGGCGGGGACACGGTCTTTTGCCTGGACGTCACCAACCCCTACAACCCGACCTTTCTCTGGGAGTTCGCCGACCCGGACCTTTTCCGCAGCCGCTCCTCACCGTCGATCGCCAAAATCGGCCGCATCGTGCATGACGGCAGCGCCAAATGGGTCGCGTTTTTCGTCTCCGGAAATGACGACCGCTACGATCGCACCCAATTCCCCTCCGTCTACATGATCGATATCGCGACGGGGCATCTGTTAAACCGCATCATGCTCGATTGTGAAGATTCCGGCATCGGCGGTGTGCCGAGCGGTCAACCGGCTGCGATCGATTCCGACGGAAACGGGTATATCGACCGTTTCTACATCGGCACGGACAAGGGCTATCTCTACAAAGTCAACATTCCGGATGATCCCAACACTCTGAAATATTCGATCACCCAGTGCGTGATCAACCGCGACTACAGCCAGCCGACCGGCGAAGAAGTTCCCACCGATCGGCGCTATCAGCCGATCTATGGATCCCCGGTGGTCAGCGTCGACAACAGCGTCAACGAAAGCGGCAATATCGACTACAAAGTACTCATTTTCTATGGCACCGGTGACAGCCCTTATTATGCCGAGGACATCAACATGTCCGGCACCAGTTACTACTTTTTCGCTTATGTGGACCGCAACGAAAAAGGCGGCTGCTCGGTCAGCGAGGAAAAAACCTATCTCGACTGGTTCTATGAGCTGCCCGAAGGCCATCGCGTGTTTACGTCGGCGTTTTCCGCGGCCGGCCTCATCTATTTCGGCACATCCACCGCCGACACGGAGGACCCCTGCGCAAGCGACAGCCTGAACAACAACAACGGCGAAATTTTCGCCTTTAGTATGCATCAGCCCGGGCCGGTATCGACACCCGCGTTCCGGCAGAGGGTCGGCAATGTGGTAGCCTCGCCGATGGTGGAGGACCAGCATCTCTACGTCAAGGGCCTGGGGTTGGGGCTTCAGTCCTTCGGCAGCGGGCTCTATAACAATCAGGTGCTAACCGGCGGTTGGCCCGAAATCGGCATCCGGCTCTGGCGGGAGATCTTCTAATGAAAAGACAGCCGCTCCGCAGGGAGTTTGCCCGCGGAGCGGCGTTTCTTTCTGATGCGATCAGCCCCTTTTGGTCCGCGAAATCGCCCAGTATATCAATCCCGCAGCCAGCATGGAGGGGATGGAACCTCCGATGGGGGCCTTCAGCAAGGCCATAACTTCATACACGGCGAACCCCGCCGCCCAGGCCGCAAGGGCGGCGGGGTTGTAGCCGTTGCGGTACCAATAGACACCGCCCGCCTCGTAAATTCCCCCCACATCCAGCTTCCTTTTACGCAGGATGAAGTAGTCGGTGAGCACTACTCCGAACAGGGGGATGAACATCGCTCCGATGAAGAAAAGAAAATTCTCATACTGCTCCATGGGGAATACCAGGGCGACCAGAATGGACAGCAACCCGGCGATCCACATGACGGTCCGCGCGCTCACGCGTTGGGAAATGTTCAAAAGCGAACAGGTCGCAGAATATACATCCGGGAAATCCGATGTTATCGTCGAGAACACCACCATGAACAGGGCCGGCACCGCCAGCCCGAGGCCGCTCATGGTGTCCAGAATGAGCAGGCCCGGATCGGATTCACCCGTGAGCAAAGTGGCCTGAAGTCCCAGCGCATACATCCAGGAGGACAGCAGGAAATAGCCCCACCAGGTGTTCCAGAAGGCCGAGCGGGTATAGCGGGCCGACCGGGAGTAGTCCGCCACCAGCGGCATCCAGGAAATCGGCATGGCGATCACCAGATCGAGGCCCGTCATAAACGCCATCGTCCCCTCGCCAGCCTGCGGCTTAACCTGCAGACCGCCGAACGCCACCCAAGTCATGGCCGTAATGACCAGCAAAAGGGCGCAAACCGAGACGTTCTGCAGAATCTTCCACACCGTCTTGCCCGTCCACATGGCCCACAGCAAGGTCCCGATTCCGATCGTTACGACCCAGAAGGCATCGACCGCCAGAAGGCCGCCCAACGGCTTGCCCAGAGCGGCCCCGGCCCGGCCGCCGATGATCAGCATGATGGCGGCCCAGCCGATCAACTGGATGATGTTCAATATCGCCGCCAGATTGGATCCCCGGATGCCGAAAGCCGGACGGATGGACACCATCGACATGATGCCGTAGTCGGAGCCGATCACTCCGCCGAGGGCCATCAGCGTATTGCCGATCAAATGTCCTAGCAGGATCGCCCAGAGGCCGGACCAAAAACCCATCGGAGCCAGAAACCCGCCGGCCCATATTTCAGCCAGCGAAATGGCCACCCCCGCCCAAAGCAGAAAAAAATCCATGCCGCGAAGACTACGTTCCGAATTCGGAACCGGCCGAATGTCCATATCGGCTCCTTTCCAAAAAAAAAATCGTTTCCCAGCAGGAAACGATTCGCCTCGACTCCGGCGGCCGCACGCCATCTCGTTTCCCTACGCTGGCATTATCCAGATCAGGTTCAACGGGTATGATCTCAGGCTTCGCGAAAAGCCACCCCGGGTGCGGGCAAGTTGTATGGCACGTAATTAAAGGAGCGGGGAAGGGCTGTCAAGGTCTAAACGCAAGGAGGGAGGGTTCGGGAGTTCGGGGTTCAGGAAATCCACCGCTATTCCAGCGCCTCTTTTGCCTGAACCCCGAACCCTTTCACCCTGCTTCTTGCCCTTTAAACGACCCCCTGATCCATCATGGCATCAACGACCTTGACGAAACCGGCGATGTTAGCCCCGGCAACGTAGTTGCCCGGCATTCCGTAGCGCTCGGCCGCGGCCGAAGCAGCCGTGTGAATGCTTTTCATGATCATCTTCAAACGATGGTCGACCTCCTCGCGGGTCCAGGCCAGGCGCATGCTGTTTTGGGTCATCTCCAGGCCTGAAACCGACACTCCGCCGGCATTGGCCGCCTTGCCCGGCCCGTAGAGCAGCTTGTGCTCCAGAAAAATATCCACTCCCTCCGGGGTGGTCGGCATGTTGGCGCCCTCAGCCACCAGCTGCACCCCGTTTTTAACGAGGTTCCGGGCGTCTTGGCCGCTGATCTCGTTCTGCGTGGCACTCGGAAAGGCACAGTCCGCTTTATAGTTCCAAAGCGGATTGCTGTCGGCTGCCGGATCGATGGGCGTATAAACCGCAGTTGGATATTTTTCCGCATACTCCTTGATACGGCCGCGGCGCACGTTCTTAAGGTTCATTACGAAAGCCAGCTTTTCAGCGGTGATGCCGCTTTCATCATAGATGCAACCGTTGGAATCCGAAAGCGTGACCGGCCTGGCGCCGAGCTGGATCAGCTTCTCCACGGTGTATTGGGCGACGTTGCCCGATCCGGAGACCAGACAGACCTTGCCGTCCAGGGTCTGGTTGCGGGTGGCCAGCATCTCAGCCGCGAAATAGACCGAGCCGTAACCGGTGGCCTCGGGGCGGATCAAGCTGCCGCCCCAGTTCAACCCTTTGCCGGTAAAAACTCCCGCGAACTCGTTGCGCAGCTTCTTGTACATGCCGAAAAGATAGCCGATCTCCCGCGCGCCCACGCCGATGTCGCCGGCCGGAACATCCGTGTCCGGGCCGATGTGCCGGAACAGCTCGCTCATGAAGCTGTGACAGAAGCGCATGACCTCCATATCGGACTTGCCCTTGGGGTTGAAATCCGAGCCGCCCTTGCCTCCGCCCATGGGCAGGGTGGTCAGCGCGTTTTTGAAGACCTGCTCGAAGGCCAGAAACTTGAGGATCCCGAGGTTGACCGACGGGTGGAAGCGCAGCCCGCCCTTGTAAGGACCGATGGCGCTGTTCATCTGGATCCGAAATCCTCGGTTGACTTGGATCACGCCCTGATCGTCCATCCAGGGGACTCGAAACAAAATCACGCGCTCCGGTTCAACGAGGCGTTCCGGAATCCGGGCGCGCCGATAGATCGGATTCTGTTCCAGTACCGGCTTGACGGAATCCATGACCTCGCTGACGGCCTGATGAAACTCCTTCTCATGTGGGTCGCGGTTTTTGACATACTCCATGATTTCAGACATACATCCTCTCCTTCCACGTTATAGTGTATTAAACAGCCGATACCCCCATCCGGTTTCTGCCGCTTCAACCCTCGACGAATGCCTTGAATTCGGCCAGGCCGGCACGGATCTCCGACGCATCGATGCCGGAATAGGCGAGACGAATGTAAAAGTCGGTTTCCCCCGGCAACGGACGGCCGAAATGGATCCGCGCACACACCGACACCCCGGTGGCCTGCAGCAGGGAACGCCGGAAGGATTCATAATCGCTGAAACCCCTGCGCTGCATGGCGCCGGTAATGTTCGGATACAGGTAGAAGGTAGCGTTCGGCCTCAGGCAGCGTATCCCCTGGATGCCGTTCAGCATCTCTACCGCAAGGTCGCGGCGTTCCTTCAGAACCCGCAAAATTTCTTGCGGTCCGCTGGGATCCCCGGTCAGCCCTTCGATGGCGGCGTATTGGATGAAATGGTTGGAGCAGGATTCGTCGTTGACGTTAAGTTTGGCGATGACGTCGATGATCGGCTTGGGACCGATCGCCGCGCCCAGCCGCCAGCCGGTCATGGCGAACTTCTTGGAGAAGGTGTAGAGGATGATGCACCGATCGGCTATCCCCGGCATGGAAACGAACGAGATGCTGTGACCCTCGTAGCGGATGTCGAAATAGGCTTCGTCGCACAGCACGTAAAGATCGTGTTTAAGCACCAGTTCGGCCAGTGCCTCGCGCTCGGCTGCCGAACACTCGGCGCCGGTGGGGTTTTGCAGGTCATTGAGCACCAAGATCCGCGTCCGTGGCGTGATCTGGCGTTTCAGCATCTCCAGATCGATGGTAAAGGTGCGCTCGCCCTCCAAATAGCGATAGGGTTTCGGAACACCGCCCAGAAACTCAATCTGGGATTCATAAATCGGGTAGCCCGGACTCGGATAGAGGACTTCGTCCCCGGGATTCAACAGGGATAGGAAGAACTTGCCGATGGTGGGTTTCCCGCCGGGCTGGACCGCAACATTCTCCATGGAATAACGCACACCGCGGGAAGCGCCGACATCGGCCGCCAGGATCTCCCGCAATTTGGGGACCCCGGCGTTCGGACAATAGCCGGTCTTGCCGTCCTTCATGGCCTTGACGGCGGCCTCCATCACGTTAGCCGGTGTAGGAATGTTCATGTCTCCCAAGTGGAACGGATAAATCTTGTGCCCTTGGGCCGCCCAGGCCGCCGCTTCAGAGGAAACGGCGAAGGCGGTCTCGGTGCCCAGGCGCTGGATGCGGTCCGCGAATTTCATGGATGCTCCTATCAGTAGAATCGGTTGAA
>JALOPB010000456.1 GCA_025454115.1 Desulfobacterales bacterium
CTTCAACGGAAGCGCTTGGTCAGTCGGATGCTTTTCTCGCCTTTCAAGAACGATTATCACGCGTTGCACCTATCCAGCGACCCGTATTGCTGGTCGGTGAGCGCGGAACCGGGAAAGAACTGGCAGCAGCGCGACTGCATTACCTTTCCGGACGCTGGCAAAAATCTTTTGTCACCCTGAATTGCGCGTCCCTGTCCCCGTCGCTGATTGAATCCGAGCTTTTCGGCTATGAGCGTGGAGCCTTCACCGGAGCGTTACAGCGGCGGGTCGGGCGTTTCGAGGCCGCCGACGGCGGAACGCTTTTCCTGGATGAGATCGGCAACGTACCCAAAGAAGTCCAAGAGAAAATTCTCAGAGCGGTCGAGTACCAGGACTTCGAACGCGTGGGCAGCGCTGAAAAGGTGGCGGTGGATGTGCGCATTTTGGCAGCAACGCATGCGAACCTCCCGGAAATGGCAGCCACCGGCCAGTTTCGGTCGGACCTTCTGGACCGGTTGTCCTTCGAGGTTTTGGCCGTGCCGCCGCTGCGCGAGCGTGCCGGCGATATCAAGCTTCTGGCCAGGCATTTCGCTGCCCGAATGGCCCGCGAGATGGAGCGTGCGGAGATGCCTGATTTCAGCCCTGAGGCATGGGAGGTTCTCGAAGGGTATCGGTGGCCGGGTAATGTTCGGGAATTGAAAAATGTCGTTGAGCGGGCGGTCTATCGGTCGGACTCCCCGTTGATTGCTGAGATCGCCCTTGATCCCTTTGGGGGCGCTTCGCAACGCTCTGCAACGACCGGCCGGCCAGGGCTGGACCGCAAATCGGCCCAGGTCCCGGAGGCAGGATCGGATCCGCTGGCCGTTCCGTTGAAGAAGGCCGTTCTGGGCTTGAAGATGCGCATGCTGACGGTTGCCCTGGAACGCTCCCGTTACAATCAGCGCAAAGCGGCAGTCCTGCTTGGCCTGAGCTATGATCAGGTCCGAGGGCTCTATCGCCGCTACCAGAAGCTGCAGTCTGACGATGATCCGGCCGCCGTTTGAATATTGCTAATTCATGTTCGCCGCTGGCGGTCAGGTCATGCCGCCGGCCGCAGCCTCGGCCCGGCGCAATCCTGACGAAGTCATTTCCGTGCAGGAGGAACTAAATGATAGCGATTCTTTCCGGATGGCCGACCGAATGGGTGCCGCTGGCAACCTTGGCCCTGGGTCTCATCGGCCTGGTATTCTTCATCGTGCTGGTGCGGCGTAAACCAGCGCGGTTGTTGGCGGGCATCCGCGAGGCGACCGACGGCTTGAGCGAGCGCCTCGACCGGATCGAACGGGCCTGGCGCGAAGAGCAGGCGCTGAACCGGCAGGAAACGGCCCACAGCGACCGCCAGGCCCGCGAGGAGCTTCGGTCTGGACTCGGCCAGCTGACGGATTCCCTTCTGGCGCGGATGGCCGAGATCGCGCGACTGCAGAAGGGCCAGCTCGACAGTTTCTCCCGGCAGCTCGCCGATCTCACCGCGCTCAACGAAGGCAAGCTTGAAGCCCTGCGGCGGACCATGGCGGAGCGCTTGCAGGCCCTGCAAGCCGACAACACCGCAAAGCTTGAACAGATGCGAGTCGTGGTGGACGAGAAACTCCAGTCTACCCTTGAGAAGCGGCTGGGGGATTCGTTCAAGCAGGTCAGTGAACGCCTGGAGCAGGTCTATGCCGGTTTGGGGGAGATGCGAACGCTGACGGCCGGTGTGGGCGATCTCAAGAAAGTGCTGACCAACGTCAAGACCCGCGGTATCTGGGGAGAGATCCGCCTCAGCCAGATTCTAGACCAAATCCTCACGCCCGAGCAGTACGGCGTTAATGTGGTTACCAGGGACGGCGGCAGCGAGCGGGTGGAGTACGCCATCCGGTTGCCGGGATCTGATGCCGACCGTGAGGACGTCGTCTGGCTGCCGATCGACGCCAAGTTTCCGCAGGAGGACTACCAGCGCCTGCTCGACGCCCAGGAGGCGGCTGACAAAGAGCAGTCCGTCCGGTCGCTGCGCCAGCTCGAAGCCCGCGTTAAGGCCGAAGCCCGGGCCATCCGGGAAAAATACATCGACCCTCCACACACCACCGACTTCGCCATCCTATTCCTGCCGGTTGAAGGCCTTTACGCCGAAGTGCTGCGCATCCCCGGCCTGTGCGATTGCCTGCAGCGCGAGCATCGGGTGGTGGTCGCCGGCGGGAAATTCGGGGATACGCTTTCCAAGACCAAGAAAAAATTGCAGGAGGCCGCCAACACTATCGATCATGCGGAAGTGCGTAGCCGCGCTATCGAACGCACCCTGCGACGGGTGGAGGAGGCGCCTACCAATACGCAAGTCTCCCCGGGGCTGGATGACGCACTCGGCGGTTGACCTCTCCCCGGTTCCAGGTTTTTCTTGACATCCGTTGCATGTTGAGTATTTTGCATAAACTTTTTGATCATAATATTCCGAATCAGGAATTGCATCGCGCGGATCAAGCGGTATCAAGAACCACACAGGGTCAAACCATTCCAATCCAAGCTCAAAGGAGGTCTCCATGAAACAGAGCACCCGCCTATTTTACGCAATCGTTCTGTCCGCGGCATTGTCCGTCGGCGCCGTCAGCCCGGCTCTTTCCGCCGAAACCATCAAAATGGGATTTGTCTTCAGCATGACGGGCGGTGCGGCCGCTTACGGCGCCACTCAAAAAGAGGGCGCCGAACTGGCGGTCCAACAGATCAATTCCGCTGCCGACGGTTTGAAGATCGCTCCCGTGTTTGAAGACGATGCCAGCGTGCCCCAGCAGGGTACGAACGTCTACAATAAACTCATCAACGGAGATAAGGTTGCCGTCATTATCGGCCCCACGTTGAGCAACACCGCCAAGATCACCAACCCGATCGCGCAGCAGATCGGCGTAACGGTGCTTGGCGTCAGCAACACCGCGGGCGG
>JALOPB010000457.1 GCA_025454115.1 Desulfobacterales bacterium
CTTGGCGGTATTGCTGCCTGCGCTGCTCGGCTTTTTCGGTGCCAAGGTCATCCCGGAAATGAAAGAGGTGATCGATAACTTTACGGATCGGACCAAACTGGCGGAGGTGCTCAAGAAATACGGCGAACCCGGGGTGGTGCCGCCGGAGCTGACGGTCTGCGACATGGCCAAGCCGGTCGTATCCAAAAGCGAGGAAAAGGACGGGATCACGTTTTACACCCTGGAGTCCAGAGTCGACAAATGCCAGGAATCGCCGGCCGCAGTCGGCACGGTTCGGATCTTCGCTATGGGGTGGAAGGCGGGCAAGATCGTCAAATTCGCCTGGGGCGGACCCAAGAGCGGCAAGGTCGAGTATTGAGAACCCCGCAGCGCTGCCTCATGCGAAATTCAGAACGATGGATGGCCGTCTAGGCGTTATTAGCTGTCAAGGCCGCCTCACCGGATGCGGGCAGGCCCTGTATGCTGGGGACCAACAAAGGGGGGTGAGCGTATGCGTAGATTTAAATACCAGGGGAAAGTTTTCGAGCTGGACACCGACGGGTTCCTGGTGAACCCGGCGAAATGGGACCGCGATCTGGCCGAAGGCCTCGCCGGCGAATGCGAAATTTCGTCCGGACTGACGGAGGAGCACTGGGATGTGATCCGGTTTATCCGGCGTTTTTACGAAGCCCACGGCAAGTGCCCCACCATCTTCGAAACCTGCCGCGAGTGCCGGCTGGGCCGACAGGTGCTCAAGCGGCTGTTTCCGACCGGCTACATGCGCGGCGCCTGTAAGATGGCGGGGATGAGCTACAAGGAAGCGTATATGGGCGCCGACTACATGGAGCACAGCGCCAAAGACCTGCATGCCGTCACCCAGCGCCAGGAGTATCGCGTGGACGTCCGGGGATTTCTCGTGGACCCCGATGAGTGGGACGAGCATTATGCCGCCCACCGCGCCTACGACATGAAAATCCGCGGCGGAAAACTGACCGTGCAGCATTGGAAGATCATCCGTTACCTGCGCAGCGCCTACTACAAGACGGGCCGGATCCCCACCATCGTGGAAACATGTGAAGCGAATTCTCTCGAAATCGACGAGCTTGAGGCGCTGTTCCCGGACGGCTACCACCGGGGGGCCGTAAAAATCGCCGGGTTGCGGTTGCGCTGATGAGGTCCTTGCAGCGATGGCGCCCGACGTGAACCTGAGCTCATTTTTCAAGGGAGACCTTGACGAGGATCCGGGTGCCGGGCTCCAGGCCATCATGCGATCGATCCTGATCCGCACCCAGTTTCTGCCTGCGGTCCGCCATGTCATCGGGTGGCGGGGCTTGAAGCAGTCCGCTGCTGCGGTGGAGGGCTGGACGGCAAAGATCAGGGGCAATCCCGGAGTGTTCGGTCTGTTTTTCATGGGGGCCGAACCGCTGCCGGGATGGATCACGGGCATCTTCGGCCTGTGCTATTTCCCCGACCCTGCGGAGGCTCTCGTCGAACGGTATTCCCTGCGTGCGGCGGCCTTCACCCAGAGTGCGGATTATTGGCCCTGCGCCCGCGATTTCTTGCAGCACCCCGAAATGTGCGAGCTTTTCGGAATCGGCAGTCTGCTGCTCTGCGTCCGGCCGGACCGGCACGGGCTGGCGCTGGTCATGCAAAGCGTATCATCGCAGCGCACGCTCGCCCGCGAAGGCGTGCGCATGCTGCGGGACGGACAGATGGTGGAACTGGTCGCAGCCGGCGGCTGCGACCAGGATCTGCCCGCCTTCGAGACCGCCCTCGGCTTCTTCGACGTGCTGGCCGCCTCTGTGACATTCAATCTCGATCAGGCTCCCGACCCGGCGACTCAAGCATGGTACGACGGGTCGGGCGCGGTATCCACCCAGGAGGCGCCGGACCTCTGGAACGGTCTCGTGGCGCTAGGCTACGGGGCTGGGGACTTCGAAGCTCTCTGTTCGGCGGTCGCGGCAACGGAGCGCGCGCCGCTCTCGGCGCGAACCGCCGCCGGGTCAGACAGCGCTCCCGGAAGCTACCAGGACAGGCTCTGGTGGCGCGCCCACCAGCTCCGGGATTTCAAAAGCGTCGACAAAAAAATCTTGGGGGTGGACGACCGCCCGCCGCTCGTCATTCTGACGGGCTTTCTCGGTTCCGGCAAAACGAGCTTCCTGCAGCACTTCATCGAGTACCAGACCCAGCGCAGCCGCTTCGTGGCGGTGATCCAGAACGAAATCGGCGAGATCGGTCTCGACGGCAAGCTGCTGGATTACAAGGTCACGGAGATCGACGAGGGCTGCGTGTGCTGCAGCCTGGTCGGAAACCTCAAGCGCGCCGTCCACGGCATTTTGGAGAGCTTTTCGCCGGATTATGTCATTCTGGAGACCTCCGGGCTGGCCAATCCGTTGAATCTTATAGAGGAGATAGCCGGCTTGGAGGACACGGTTCGCTTTGACTGCACCGTTACCGTTGTGGATGCCCTGAATTTTGACGAAGCACTGGCGGACTACCGGATTGCGCTCGACCAGATCCGGGCGGCCGATGTCTTGATTCTGAACAAGTGCGATTTGATCGACGGCTCGCGCCTGCGCTTTCTTCGGCAGCGGCTGCACGAGTTGAAACCGAATGCTCCTATCCTTGAAGCGACACAGGGAGATGTGAATCCAGCGCTGATCCTTGATGCTGAGGAAAGCGCCGCGGAGGCCGGCGAACGACAGCCGCCTGTTCCCACCGGGTCCACGGCAGGTCCAACCCGCCGGACCCATCGACAAGACGGGCTCTGGTCGCGGAGTTTGAGGTTCACGCGGAAGCTCGACCGCGGAAAGTTTTTGAGGGCGGCCGAATCGCTTCCGCGCTCCATCTTTCGCGCCAAAGGTATCGTTGAAATTGCGGAGCCGCCGGAAACGATGCTCTTCCAGTATGTGGCCGGCCGCTACGAGCTTTCCGCTTTTCCGCAGACCCCGACCCCCGATCGTTTCCTGACCCTTATCGGAAAATCCGACGACGACGGCTTCGACCGGGCCGAGCAGTTGCTGCGGGCCGCCGAAACCTGAACAATCATGCCCTCCGCCGGCCTGCCTCACGCCCAGACGACAGCAGGCGGCCGCCGGCGCATCGGGGGCTGCCTATCAACCATCAGGAGGAAAACATTATGAAAGGAAAAGGAAGCCAATGGAGAAGATAGGAATCATCATCTGTGCCCGTTACCGGGATTGCGGCGGCGGCAAATGCTTTCGGGCATTACGCGAACGACATGGCGCCTTTTCGATCTACCCGGCCACGGATGCGGTGGAACTCGTCGGCTATTCGAGCTGCGGCGGTTGTCCGGGCGGCAACGTGGAATATGTCCCAGCCGAGTTCAAGAAGAACGGCGCTACGGTCATTCACCTCGCCACCGGGCTCGTCGTCGGGTACCCGCCGTGTCAAAATATTCGCAGCTTCAAAGCCTTTATCGAAACGGTCTATGGCCTGCCGGTCGTCATTGGAACTCATCCCATTCCGCAAAAATACATGGACGCTCACGAAAAACTGCCATTTTGGCAAGACAGCGACATGGCAAAACTATGCCGGCCGCTCCTGGATGAGTCTTCGGAGATCAAGGCGGCCTATAACTGAGTTGGGTGACGCTTGCATGGATTCGACCCGCACGGATATTACGATTCTCGTTGACAACCGCGCCGGCGCCGGCCTGGTTGGCGAGCACGGCTTATCCATCTGGATCGAGGCCGACGGCCGGCACGTCCTCTTCGATACCGGACAAGGACCAGCGTTGGCGTTCAATGCGGCCGCCCTCGGCGCGGACCTGAGGCAAGCCGACACGTTGGTGCTGAGCCATGGACATTTCGACCATACCGGCGGCGTCGCCCACGTGCTCAAAAACGCCGGGCCGATCGACACCTATTGCCACCCCGGCGTCGTAC
>JALOPB010000145.1 GCA_025454115.1 Desulfobacterales bacterium
CGCCTCGCTGCGGCGCCGGATGCGGCCAGGCCGATATCATGAAAAAGTCTAAAGGCAGGAATTCCTGCCGCCAGACGATCCAGACGGATGCTTGAAGAAGGGATGCCGCTGAAGTCGATCTCAACCTCGGTACGCGGAATCCCGCTGGAGGGTAGAAGTTCGGCAGGCACCTCGCGTTGGCCGAACAAGCGCTGGGCGGCTTGCAAAGCGGATTGCGCCTCTTCATGACCATGGGCCAAGCCGGTCGCCTCGAAGGCCAAAACCGTCTTGGCGGCGTTAAGGAGCGCGCCGTCCTTCAACCGTTCGACAGCCTCGATTTCATTAAGCGGCAAGAAAGTGAACAGAGCAAGGAACCGAGCCACATCGCGATCATCCGTATTTATCCAATATTGGTAGTATTCATAAGACGAGGTCCGCTCCGGATCCAACCAGACGGCCCCCTTAGCCGTTTTTCCCATTTTTTCACCACTGCTGGTGGTAATGAGCGGAAAGGTGATGCCGAAAGCGGGCTTCTGCTCCACGCGCCGTATAAGTTCGACGCCGGCTACAATATTTCCCCATTGGTCCCGCCCTCCCATCTGCAAACGGCAGTCATGCCGCCGGGCGAGTTCCAAGAAGTCGTAAGCTTGCAGGACCATGTAGTTGAACTCAATGAAGCTTAATCCCTCTTCGGAATCAAGCCGCAGCTTGTAGCTTTCTGCTTTGATCATGCGGTTGACTGAAAAATGGCGGCCGATATCTCTTAGAAAAGGAATGTACTCAAGGGGGATCAACCATTCGGCGTTGTTAAGCTGGAGCGCCCTGCCCTCGTTAAAATCTAAAAACCTCGATAGCTGCTGTTTGATACCGGCTGCATTGCGCTCGACATCGGCCAGCGTCAGTAACTTGCGCATTTCGGACTTCCCGCTAGGGTCCCCCACCAGGCCGGTTCCGCCGCCTACGAGGGCAATCGGCCGGTGCCCAGCGCGCTGCATGTGGGCCAATGCCATAATGGGTACCAGATGGCCGATATGCAGGCTGGACGCGGTTGGATCAAACCCGATGTAACCAGTCGCCGTTGGTGCATCAAAATAGTCTTTCAGCTCTTGCTCGTGAGTAGTCTGATCGATGAAACCGCGTTCCCATAAAATGTCAATCAGGTTAGCCATACAATCCGATACCCTTCGCTAATGTTGGATGCGGCGTTTTCTTTTGCTCTTCGCATGAATGGCTCAGCAAGCTTGAGAGCGAGTGCGACCACGACTGCCCCCGGCGACTGAGCGCAACCATCATGCGGTCAATCTACTTATTCGCCAATTCTACCGCCCGCGTCTCCCGGATCACTGTCACTTTAATTTGACCTGGAAAATTCAAAGACTCCTCGATCTTGCGGGCAATGTCCTTGCTAAGCAGGACTGCCTCATCATCGGACACCTTGTCGCTTTCCACGAGCACTCTCAGCTCCCGGCCGGCCTGGATGGCATAGGTGTTGGATACCCCTTTGAACTCGTTGGCAATTTTTTCCAAGTCCTCCAACCGTTTAATGTAGTTTTCGAGCAGCTCTTTACGCGCCCCCGGCCGTGCACCCGAGAGGCCGTCAGCCGCCTGAACGAGATAGGCATAAACCGAGTTCGGTGGCACATCCTCATGATGCGACGCGATGGCATGCACCACTTTCGGACTTTCTCCGTATTTCTTAGCCAGTTTCGATCCGATGATCGCATGCGGTCCCTCGACCTCATGGTCAATGGCCTTGCCGATGTCATGCAATAGACCCATCCGGCGCGCCAGTTTCGTATTCAGTCCCAGTTCAGAGGCCATGATGCCCGATAGAAAGCCGACCTCAATGGAGTGTTGCAGGACATTTTGGGAATAGCTGGTTCGGAATTTCAACCGACCGATGTATTTGACCAGCTCGTTGTGCATGCCGTGAATGCCCAGATCAAAAGCTGCTTGCTCCCCCGCCTCCTTGATCGTCTGGTCGACCTCTTGGACCACCTTCTTGACCACGTCTTCTATTCGCGCCGGGTGAATTCGACCATCGGAAATCAACCGTTGCAGCGACAAGCGCGCCACTTCTCGGCGAACCGGATTGAAGCCGGATAGAATTACGGCCTCCGGCGTGTCGTCGATGATCAGATCAATTCCGGTGGCAGCTTCCAGCGCCCGAATATTGCGCCCTTCTCGGCCGATGATCCTCCCCTTCATTTCATCATTCGGGAGGGGGACAACCGAGACGGTCCTTTCGGCCACATAATCGGCTGCGTATCGCTGGATGGCGGTTGCCATGATTTTCTTAGATTTCTTGTCAGCTTCCTCCTTAGCTTCGTTCTCAATTTTCTTAACGAGTTTGGCCGCTTCAAACCGAGCTTCATTTTCCATGGCACGGATGAGTAGTTCCTTGGCCTGCTCGGAGGTCAACCCGGAGATTCGCTCCAGTTGCTGTTTTTGTTCATCGATTAGCGTAGCATACTCCAGCTCCCGCGCCTCGATTTTCTGCTCGCGTTTCTGGGCATGCCGTTCGCGGCGGCTCAGGTCCTGATCACGGAATTCGACCTGCTCGGTCTTACGGTCCAGAGCTTCCTCTTTTTGGACCAACCGCGCTTCGCGCTTTTTGAGTTCCAGTTGGGTCTCGCGTGCCTCGTGGTCAAAATCGCTTTTTAGTTTGAAAAGCGCGTCTTTGGTTTGCACTTCGGCTTCTTTAAGCAGCGTGTCGGCCTTGTGGCGAGACTCCTCGATGATTCTAGCCGCCTCTTTTTCAGCCGCTTCTGCTTTCTGAGCGACAATCCGGCCCTTGATCCAAAAAGCCACTACAAAACCGGCGATCACGCCGACGATTCCGAAAGCGATTCCTTCAGTCATCATGTATTTCTCCCAGAGCAGCTATTGCCCAAATTCAAAGGATTAAGCTCACCTGTCGCCAATCATAAAGCGAGGCCGTTTTGCATAAAAAGCCGCGGGTTTTCGGCCGGTTTAGCACCACATTGACGGTTACACCGACCGGCTGGCTGGCAAGCTCGGTGCGCGGACGCTATCCAACTCCTGAGTGTCCGCTTAAAGCGCAGGCCTGACAGGTAAAGGCAGGTGCGGTTAGACTAATGGAGTGGGCGTTTCGGGGCGTTCAAGTTATCCATGAAGCCGAAGGGATTCAGATGGCTTCAGTCCTTCGTCCAGTATTTGATTCAGTTCTTCACAACGATGAGAAATATGGCCGACGATCTCGCCCTTATCTTTTTGCAGCTGCAAGACTTGATGTGCCATGTTCAGCGCGGCGATGATCAAGATCGTCAGTTTTGAAATATGTGGGTTTTGGGCGGCTTGCTGATCTTGCGTCTTATTTACTTGGTAGACCAGAAAATCCGCCACTTCCCTGGCTCTGGCAGCCTCGATGTCGGCCTTGAACGTGTAGGGTTGCCCGAAAAGCTCTATGGTGACAAATTGGTCCAATAACCACCGCTCCGACCCCCTTCCCTATCAGCCACACGTCAGGAATGGGTCAGGTCCTCAATTTTGGCCAACAAATTGTCAATTCGCGACCGGATTAACGCCTTTTCTTCTACTTGGCGTTTGACCGATTCGCTCTTTTGGTGAAGTTCCTCCTCTATCTGCCTAACCTTTTGGTTAAGCTCAGCATTAACAGCCTGCTGCGACTTGCATAGTTCAATGAGTTTTTCAACCTTGGCCTCGATTTCGCCAAATTGACTGAACAGCGCATCAGTTTCCAATCGCCTGAATCCCCTCTAACATTTTATTTTTACTGTAATCCGCAACTTAATTAAATGTCAAGCCATATCCGCGGCTCGACTTTTAAGGAGCTCCTCCATTCGGGCGAGATCCTGAGGGGTATTGATACCTAAAATTTCGTTAGGGTTCAGCGCCCAAGCGGCGCCAATATTTCGCCCCGATTCGTATCCAATGCGGACAATATCGGTTAGATAGAATTCGCCCTGTGCATTCTTATTCGTTAAGCGTGGCAAAGCATCTTCCAGGAAACGCCGGTTGATGCAATAAATACCGGAATTGATCGTTCGTATAGCCCGCTGTTCTTGGGTGGCATCCGCTTCTTCAACGATGCCCGCAACCAGGCCGTCTGGAGCAAACAGAACCCGGCCATAGCCGTAAGGCTGGTCTAAATCCACAGCCAGTAGGGTGACGTCCCGGCTGCTATTTACGTGCTCGGCAACGAGGGCACTCAGGGTCGCTGTTGTGATCAGAGGCACATCGCCGCATAGCACCATCACATCCTCGCATCTGGAAGGCAAGTGAGGCAAGGCGCATCTGACAGCATGTCCGGTGCCCAGCTGTCGATCCTGGTACGCAAACATCACCTCCGCCCGGCATTCTAACTCGCGCTTTACCTCCTCCGCCTGGTTGCCGACGACGACGATGACGGCCTTGCCGGCGACCGGGATGGCTGCTTCCACCACGTAAACGACCATGGGTTTTCCCAAAACCTCATGCAGCACCTTCGCTCGGTTGGATTTCATACGCTTGCCGAGTCCAGCAGCTAAAATAATTACCGCAAGATCACGATCCATATTTATCCCTTTTTCAACTACGGCAGTCAGCGCTGAACGCCGCTGGCGACCGACCAAGCCTTTCTTGATCAACAAATCGAGCACTGCACATGGTTACAAATAGAAGGGGGCAAACCCTTCGGGCTTGCCCCCCTGATTAACTAACCGATGTTTGGAACCACCTGTTCAGCAAGGTTATTAATGCGAAAGGCGGTTTTCAGTGATTCTCAGGCGAATCAGCGCCCGTTGAAGCGCCGCCTGGGCCCTTGCGAAATCGAAATCCTCCTTACTTCGCTGCTCAGCCAGCCGCTTTTGAGCCCGCTCCAGTGCCGCCCGGGCCCGCTCAACGTCAATGTCTCGGCGCCGTTCAGCGGACTCAGCCAGGATGGTCACTTTCTGGGGCAAGGCTTCCGCAAACCCACCGCTGACAAACACCATGTGTTCGCCGCCCTGGCTGTCGGAATAACGCACTGCACCGGTTTTGAGAGCCGTTAAGAAAGGAGTATGTCCGATAAGTACGCCGAACTCTCCCAGCACACCTGGAGCCATGACGATCTGAACATCTTCACTGACGACCGTCTTTTCCGGTGTGACAATTTCCAGTCGGATAGAACCAGCCATACACCACCTCGGAATTATTCTGCAGATGCCATTTCTTTGGCAGCCGCTACGACCTCTTCGATGCCGCCCTTCATGTAGAAGGCCTGCTCGGGGATATCGTCGTGTTTGCCTTCACAGATCTCCTTGAACGCGCGGACCGTGTCTTCGATCTTGACATACTTGCCAGCCTTGCCGGTGAAGGTCTCGGCCACGTGGAATGGCTGCGACAGGAAGCGCTGGATCTTCCGCGCGCGGGAGACGGTGACCTTATCTTCGTCCGAAAGCTCCTCCATTCCGAGAATGGCGATGATGTCCTGCAATTCCTTGTATTTCTGAAGGATCTGTTGCACCGTGCGGGACGTGCGATAATGGTCTTCGCCGATGTAGCTGGCATCCAGGATGCGCGAGGTGGAGTCCAACGGATCTACCGCCGGATAGATGCCCAGCTCAGCGATCTGTCGGGACAACACCACCGTGCCGTCCAAATGCGCAAAAGTGGTTGCCGGAGCCGGGTCGGTCAGGTCGTCGGCCGGCACGTACACGCACTGCACGGCAGTGATGGATCCTTTGTCGGTGGAGGTAATGCGCTCCTGCAACTCGCCGAGATCGACGGCTAGGGTCGGCTGGTAGCCGACGGCGGAAGGCATGCGCCCGAGCAACGCGGACACCTCGGAACCTGCCTGAGTAAAACGAAAGATGTTGTCGATGAAGATCAGCACGTCCTGCCCTTCTTCGTCCCGGAAGTATTCCGCTTCCGTCAAACCTGAAAGCGCAACGCGCGCCCGCGCCCCCGGAGGCTCGGTCATCTGGCCGTAGACCAGCGACGCCTTCGGCAAAACGCCGGAGGCTTTCATTTCGTGGTAGAGATCATTGCCCTCACGGGTGCGCTCGCCCACGCCGGCGAAGACGGAGATGCCGCCGTGCTGCATGGCAATGTTGTGAACCATCTCCATCATGATGACGGTCTTGCCGACACCGGCGCCGCCGAACATGCCCATCTTGCCTCCACGCGGAAATGGAACCAGCAGGTCGATGACCTTGACGCCGGTTTCGAGCACGCGCACGGTGGTGTCTTGCTCGGTGAACTTGGGAGCAGCGCGGTGGATCGGCCGCATCATTTCCTGGCTCACCGGACCCAATCCGTCCACGGGACGCCCGACGACGTTGAGCACACGGCCGAGCGCCGCCTTGCCGACTGGCATCAAGATCGGGTTGCCCGTGTCCTTCACGGGCATGCCTCGTACCAACCCGTCGGTGACATCCATAGCGATGGTGCGCACCACATTGTCGCCCAGGTGCTGGGCCACCTCGATGACTAGATTGTCCGCCTCATCGTTGATGGCCGGGTTGCTGATGGTCAGTGCCGTATAGATCGTCGGCAGCTTGCCCTGCGCGAACTCCACATCGACGACCGGGCCCATGACCTGTACTACTTTACCGATATTCTCTCCCATTGAACGACCTCCTATCCAAACGCGGTTGGCAAACGTTATCCTTTGAGGGCTTCGGCGCCACCGACGATGTCCATCAACTCGGCCGTAATGGCCGCCTGCCGAGCCTTGTTGTAGACCAGGGTCAGGTTGGCCATCATGTCGTTGCAGGCCTTGGTGGCGTTGTTCATGGCCAGCATGCGGGCGGCGTGCTCGGACGCCGATGTCTCCAGAAGCGCGCTGTAAAGCTGAACGAAGACGTTGCGCGGCAGCATTTCGCCCAGCAGCTCGGCCGCCGAAGGTTCGCAGATATGCTCCGGCAGGTAACCCTGGTCGACGCTGCCCGAATCGGTTTCCGCCTTTTCGATCGGCGGAATGGGCAGCAACTTCTTCAGGACGGGGACCTGTTTGGCCATGCTGAGGAATTCGGCGTAGACCACGTAGACCTCATCATAGGCACCTTCCAAGAATCCCTGCACTAATTTGCGGCCGGGAGTGGCGGCTTCGTTGAATTTTACGGCTGTTCCCATGATCCCGATATGCTCGGAAACGATCGGGGTCTTCACCTTCCGGCACCAATTCCTCCCTTTGCGGCCGAAGGTGGTGAAAGAGAATTCGATGCCGGTGCCGGCTTTCTCCTTCATGAACGCTTCGGCTTTTTCGATCAGATTGGTATTGAACCCGCCGCACAATCCGCGGTCGGACGTGCACAGAACCAGATGAATGGTCCTCACGTCCGGTTTGGGTACCAGCAGTGGGCTCGCCCCTTCGCCCGCCCGCTCCGCTAGGCTGCCGAGCACCTCGGCGAATTTCCGGGCATAAGGCCGGAAACCCTCCATGTTGGCCTGAGAGCTGCGCAGCTTGGATGCCGCCACCATGTTCATGGCCTTGGTGATCTGCTTGGTTTTCTTAACTGCCGAGATCTTGTTCTTGATGTCTTTTAAGGTTGCCATACCGATCCGCCCTCAGGTCCCGT
>JALOPB010000146.1 GCA_025454115.1 Desulfobacterales bacterium
CGCCAGGTCCACCAGCTCATCATCGTTGATGCCGTTGAGGGCGACGACATTCAGCTTGATCGGGTGGAAGCCCATCGCCTGCGCGGCCCGGATTCCCTCCCAGACCGTGTGGAAGGCGTCGATGCCGGTGATGCTCCGATAGCGTTCCGGCTTCAGCGTGTCGAGGCTGATGTTGATCCGGGACACGCCCGCGGACTTCAGGGCTTCGAGGCGGTCCTTGAGCAGGACGCCGTTCGTGGTGAGGGACAGGTCCTGTATCTCCGGAATCCGCGAGAGCTCGGACAGGAAACCGATGATCCCCTTGCGCACCAGGGGCTCGCCGCCGGTCACCCGCACCTTGGAGATGCCCAGCCGCACGCCCACCCGGACGATCCGCAGGATTTCCTCGTAGCGCAGCACCGCATCGTGCGGCAGGCGCGGAACGTCCTCGCAGGGCAGGCAGTAGGCACAGCTGAGGTTGCAGCGGTCGGTGACCGAGATCCGCAGATAGTTCAGGCGCCGGTTGCAGGGGTCGATCAGATGATTGGCAGGGATGGATTCCATGAGATTTTCGGCCGCAGCCGGTCGGCGCGCGGCGGCTAGCGCATCTGCTGCAGTCCGGTTTCGACCGTATCGGTGATCGGGATGATGGATGAAAAATTGCTCACATCGAAGATCTCCTTGACGTAGGGGGTGAGCGCACAAAGCGCCACCTTGCCCTTCTTGGAGCGCAGCTCCTTGACCGCCATCAGAATCACGCGCAGACCGGCGCTGCTGATATAGTCCATCCCGCTCAGGTCGAAGAGCAGCAGCAGGCGGCCCTCCTTCAGAACCTCCTTCACGGTGGTTTCGGCCTGCAAAGCGGTTTTGGCATCCAGGCGGCCGTCGATCTTCAGGCAGACAACCCCCTCTTTCTCGACCTTCGCAATTCTCATCGGTCATCCCTCATCGCCATAGAATTGAACCTGTTGTCCGGCCGGACTAACAACCGGCCCGGTTGGAATAAAATGCAAGAATGGCGTCGCACAATCCCGGGATGGTATAGGTCCGGGCCTCGATGCGGACATCCAGACCCAGCTCCCGGGCCGTATCCGCCGTGACCGGGCCGATGCAGGCGGCGGCGACTCCCGCCGTCAGCTCGGCAAACCGGCCTTCCGGCAGCAGCGCCTTGAAATTTTTCACCGTGGAGGAGCTGGTGAAGGTGATCAGGTCCACGGAGCGCGCTTCGAGCCGTTCGATCAGACGCCCTCCGTCGCCGGATGCCGGTTCGGTCTTATAGGCCGCTACATCGCTGACACGGGCGCCCATGGCGCTGAGTTCCTCCGGCAGGATCAGGCGCGCGTCCTGGGCGCGGGGCAGCAGGACCGATCGGCCGGTCAGGTCCTGCCGGCGGAAGGCGGCGACGACCGATTCGGCCCGGTAGTCCTCCGGCAGGAGATCGCTCGTCAACCCGAAGGACTTCAGGCGCCCGGCGGTCGCCGGCCCGATGGCCGCCGTACGCAGATGCCCCATAGCGCGCACGTCCCGCCCCGAGCCGAACAGACGCTCGAAAAATCGGCTCACCCCGTTGACGCTGGTGAAAACGATCCAATCGAAGCGCTTCAGATCTGCGATGGCTCGGTCAAGCGGTTCGGCATCGTCGGGCGGCGCAATCCGGATCGTCGGCACCTCCAGGCAGGCCGCCCCCAGGCCGGTCAGCACGCTCACCAGATCGCTCGCCTGTTCACGCGTGCGCGTGACCACGATCCGTTTCCCGAACAGGGGTCGGCGTTCGAACCACTGCAGCCGCTCGCGCAGGCCGACCACCTCGCCCACCACGATGATCGCCGGCGCCCGGAGCCCGGCCTGCCGCACCCGTTCGACGATGTCGGCCAGCGTGCCGCTGACCGTGACCTGTTCGGCGGTCGTCCCCCAGCGCACGAGCGCCGCCGGGGTCTGCGGCGAACGGCCGTGACGGGTCAGCTCGCTCACGATATGGGGCAGATTCTTCACCCCCATGAAAAAGACCAGGGTACCGATCCCTTTGGCGAGCGAGGCCCAGTCGATGCCGGATTCCTCCTTGGTCGGGTCTTCGTGGCCGGTGACGAACGCGATCGTGGCGGTGAGTTTGCGGTGGCTCAGGGGAATGCCGGCATAGGCTGTCGCCGCGACGGCCGATGTCACGCCCGGAACAACCTCGAACGGGATCCCCGCCTCGGCCAGGACCTCGGCCTCCTCGCCGCCGCGCCCGAACACGAAGGGGTCGCCGCCCTTCAAACGGGTCACGATCTTGTTCTCCCGGGCCTTGGCGACGATCAACGCGTTGATCTCCTCCTGCGGCAGGGTGTGGTCGCCGCCCTTCTTGCCGACGTAGATCAGCTCCGCCGTCCCGGACGCATGCGTCAGCAGGGACGGAGCCGCCAGATAGTCGTAGATGATCACGTCGGCCGCTGCGATGCACTCGCGGCCCTTGACGGTGATCAGCCCGGGATCCCCGGGGCCTGCTCCTACCAGATAGACGATGGGTGGTTTCATGTTAGTGTGCAGCGCCGGTCAGTTTTTGTAAAATTTCATCCGCTCCGCGGCTGAGGAGGATTTCGGCCAGCTCGATGCCGATCGTCTCGGCCGCTGCCGCCGGTCCGTTCAGGCGGTGCTTGATCACGGTGCCCCCATCGACATCGGCCACCAGACCCGTCAGGGTGAATCGGTCGCCGTCGAGGCGGCCGTGGCCGGCGATCGGGACCTGGCAGCCGCCCTGCAGCCGTTTCAGGAACGCGCGCTCGCCGCTGACCACCGTGCGGGTGGCGGGGTCATCCAGGGCGGCAGCCATGGGACCCAGGCGCGGATCTTTCTCCCGGATCTCGATGCAGAGCGCTCCCTGGCCGACGGCCGGGAGCATGCTCTCGTCATCCAGGTATTCGGAGACGCGCTGCGCCAGGCCCAGGCGCTTGACGCCCGCTGCAGCCAGAACCACCGCTGCCAGTTCTTCCGTGTCGAGTTTGCGCAGGCGGGTTTCCACATTGCCCCGCAACGGGACGACCACCAGGTCCGGCCGCAGGTGCCGGAGCTGGGCCGCCCGCCTCAGGCTGCTGGTGCCGATGACGCCTCCGGCCGGAAGCTGCCTCAGGGTGTGGCCGTTTCGCGATATGAGCACATCGGAAGGGACTTCGCGCTCCGGCACGGCGCCGATGACCAGCCCCGCCGGAATTTCCGCGGGCATGTCCTTCATGCTGTGAACCGCCACGTCCGCCCGGCCGTCCAGCAAGGCGTCCTCGATCTCCTTGACGAAAAGGCCCTTGCCGCCGACCTTGGCGAGCGGCACGTCCAGGATCTTGTCGCCCTGGGTCTTGATGATGGAAAGTTCGACGGCGACGCCGGGAAAGCGCTGCATGAGGGCCGACCGCACCCACTCGGCCTGCCACACGGCGAGCGGGCTCCCGCGCGTGCCGATCACGACGGGCTTCACCATCAGTGTTTGCACCCCGCGCAGCTTCCGGCGTGGCAGCTGCCGCAGGAGGAGGCGCCGGCCGCCTTTTTGACGGTCTGGCCTGTGCCGCCCTTGCTGACGAATCCGCAGGCGGACATCCGCTTGCGGACCTTTTTGCTGCGGCAGCACCTGCACTCCGGCTTTTCCTTGCCGAAGACGAGGCACTCGAAGTCTTCTCCGCAGGTCTCACAGTGGTATTCATAAATAGGCATGGCAACGCATCTCCCTGTTGATGGCCGGAGCCATTAAATCAGAATAGGGATATAAATGTGAAATGCAACGCTTTGTCAAGATTAGAGTCGCGCCGGGCGGATGCCGCCGCTCAGCCCAGCGCTTCGATCACGCCGGCGGCGATGAGCGGCAGCAGGATCTCGTGGTGGCCGACCAGGCTGATCCCCCGGCCACCGCGGGCGGTGGGCCGCTGCAGGACGTTGACCGTGGGGCGGTAATGCCGGATGAAATCCAGATTCACCGTCGTGAAGTGATCCAGCCGATGCCCCAGGTTGCGGGCCAGACTGACGGTCTTCAGGAACACTTCCGGCAGGATTACGGCGGAGCCGGCGTTCATGAAGACCCCGCCCTCCAACCGGGCGACCTGTGCGGCCAGAATGCGGAAATCCAGGTAAGAGGCGGCCCCCGTCCGGGCGGCGTCGAAGCCCGGATGCATGTGAACGATATCGGTACCGATCGCGACGTGAACCGTCACCGGTATTCCCAGTCGCGCCCCGGCCGCCAAGATGCTTTTCGGCGCAAACGGCAATCCCGAACTCAGGATAAACGTACCGACGGCGCGGCCCAGGCCGTCGGTCTGGGAGGCTGGCGCTGCGACCGCCTGGCGGATGGCCGCGGCGGTTTCCCCGGCCATGCCGAATGTGCCGTCATCCAAAGCCGGGCCGACCTCTTCCGACGTCCGGCCGGCCATGGCCACCTCCAGATCGTGAATGATGCCGGCCCCGTTCATGGCGACCCCGCTGATAACCCCGCGCTGCATCAGATCGACCACGATCGGACCGAGACCCGTCTTGATGACGTGAGCGCCCATGCCGAAGATCACCGGGTATTGTCCGCGGTACGCCGCGACGATCGCGGCGATCACCGCCTTGAGATCCGAAGCCGCCAGCGCCTTCGGCAAACGTTCTAAAAACGCGGAAAACGTGCCGCCCGCAGCCCACGCGCCGGCAAACTCCGCTGCCCCCACTTTGCTGGGCCGGTCGGCCAGGGCATAGGTCTTGACCCGCTCGAGATCGATCGGCTCAACGTCACGCTTCATTTCAGCTGCGCTCCGCCATGCGCTCGCGGACATTATGGATGTCCGCCGCACAGTCCTGACCGAGCCGCCCGGCCTGCTCGAACTCGCTCAACGCCTCTTCCAGACGGCTGAGTTTGAGATACAGGCATCCCAGGCGCCGGCGGAACAGGGGGTTGTCCGGCGACAGCCGCACGCTTTCCTTGCAGAAGACCAGGGCGATGTCCGGGTTCTCGCCCTTTTCATCGAAAAGTCCACCCAGGGCCGAAAGCGCCGATGAATCACCCGGGTTGGCCTTTACGGCCTTCTTGTAAGCGTCGATGGCGTTGTCCGCCAGCTGGAGCTGCGCATAGCAGTCGCCGAGAAGACGTTGTGAGCTTCCGGAACGCGGCCGCAACCGCACGGCACGCTCCAGCATGGGACGCGCTGCCTGAGAATCCCCCATTTCCAGCCGCAGTTTCCCCGTCTGGAACAGGATCTCGAACACATCGCCGTGCAGCGCGCAGGCCTTCAGGAAGTGCGCCAACGCTTTCTCGCGGTCGCCCCGCAGTTCATGAATCAGCCCTGTGTTGTAAACCGCCATGTAGTCGCTGCCATCCACCGACAGCGCACGGCCGAAAGCCTCCAGTGCGGCCTCATGGTCGCCGAGCTCGCCGTAACAGACGCCGAGGCTGTTGTGCACGTTTCCATTCTGGGGATCCATCCGCAAGGCCAGCTCGAATTCGCGAATCGCGTTCGGGATGTCGCCGCGTTCGTAATATTTATCGCCGCTGATATTGAGGCTCACCGCGTCGAACACCGCGCGGCTGCCCGCGCCGAAGAAAGCAGCGTGCTCCGCAGCCTTGCGTGCGTTCTCCAGAGCCGCCGCAGGCATGTAGTCCAGGGTCGGGTGAGAGGCCACGCCGATCGTCACGGTACGGCCGGTGCGCTGGCGTACCTGTTCCTGAAGGCGGTGGGCCGCATCCAGGCCCTGCGCGCCGCTCCAGGACGGCCAGATGCCGATCAGCATCCCGGATTCTGCAACGCCCCACACCCCGTCATCGCTGCGGCAGATTTCATCCAGGCAGGCCGCAACCCCGGTGAGCACATCCGATCCGGGTGCATGCACCCATGTTTCAGGGGGATCGTCCGGCCGGATCCAAAGCGCGCAGAACGGCCGGTCGACGCCAATCGACCGAAGCACCTCCGTCAGGAAATCGGCCCCGCAGCGCACGTCTGGATAAGCCGCGGTCAGGGTTTGCCGGACACGCTCGGCGCCGACCTCGGGAGACTCATCAACTTTCCGGCTGTCCGCCTGCGACAGCAGGAAGTGACGGCTGGTTTCCGCCCGTCGAGTAATTTTTCGTCTTTTCCGGGTCGCCATGGATCAGATCGTTTTCAGCACGGCGGACAGCGCCGATGCGATGATCGGCAGCTCACCCGCCTGCACGGTGCGCAGGTCCATCATGTAAGCGCCATCTTCGATGCGAGCGATAATCGGCGGGTCGTTGCGCCGCAGGCTGAGTTCAAGAGCATTCGCCGACACTCCCTGGATCCGGATCCGCAGGCAGCAACTCGGCAGCTCCAGCAGGGGCAGAGCGCCGCCACCGGCCTTGGAGGGCCGGCGCACGAGCTCGCTGGAGATACGCACATCGTCCAGCGCCGACAGATGACCGGCAAGCTCCCGGGCGCGGGCTTCGATCGAAGCCTCTTTTTCGGTGAGCATGCGCAGGGTCGGAATCGCCGCAACGGCCCGCTCTTCATCACGGTAAAGCCGCAGCGTGGTTTCAAGGGCCGCCAGGGTGAGCTTGTCGATGCGCAGCGCCCGGTTGATGGGGTTCTTGCGGATGCGTTCGATCATGGATGCGCGGCCCACGATGACGCCGGCCTGGGGGCCGCCCAGCAGCTTGTCCCCGCTGAAGGTGACCACATCGGCGCCGCTGGCGACCGAATCCTGGACCGTGGGCTCCCGTAACAGGCCGTACTTGGAAAAATCGATGAAGGTGCCGCTGCCCAGATCTTCCATGACCGGCAGCCCGTGCCGGGCCCCCAATGCCACGAGCTCCTTCAGCGAGACCTGAGCGGTAAACCCGACGATGCTGTAGTTGCTCCAATGCACCTTGAGCAGCAGCGCCGCTGCAGGGTCGATGGCGCCTTCGTAATCCCGCAGGTGGGTGCGGTTGGTGGTGCCGACTTCCCGGAGGATCGCCCCGCTCTTGGCCATGACGTCCGGAACGCGGAAGGAGCCGCCGATCTCGACCAGCTCACCGCGCGAGACGATCACGCCGCGGCCCCTGGCAATGGTCTCCAGGCTGATGAGCACGGCGCCGGCATTGTTGTTGACCACCATGGCGTCCTGGGCACCGGTGAGTTCGCACAACAGGTCCCGCACCGCCATGTACCGGGAGCCGCGCCGCCCTTCTGTCAGATCGTATTCAAGGTTCGAGTAGCGGCTGGCCACGGCGGCCAGGTTTTCGACCGCCTCCTCGGCCAATAGAGAGCGGCCCAGATTCGTATGAATCACCACGCCCGTTGCATTGATCACCTGCCGCAGCTTCGGCCGCATGGCCGCGGCCACGGATGCCTTCACGCGCTGCAGGATGGCATGATCCGTTAGTTCCTGATCGGACACGCGGCCGCCATCGCGGATGCGCCGGCGATCGGCGTCGATGACCGCGCGGATGCAGCCGACCACCACGGCGGGCGGAACCAGTTCGAAGCAGGCCTCGGCCCGGGCGAGCTCCAGCAGCCGGTCGACGGCCGGAAGTCGTCGCAACAGCTCCTGCGTCGGTTCGCTCCTATCTGTTCGGTTTTTTGCCA
>JALOPB010000008.1 GCA_025454115.1 Desulfobacterales bacterium
CATCACGGCGAAGTACCTGGATTTTGCAAAAAAGCTACTGAAGAACCCTGCGCTGGCCCAATGCATTGCCCGCCTGTGACCGTCGGCCGTCGGGATATAAGTGGATTCTAATACTTCGCCGGATGCGAAGTGGGACATCGCGCCGGAGATCTTGCATCCATCCGGATTAACACGTAATAGCAAGCCCCTCGCGAGCGAAGCATACTTCCAAGCCGGATACCGACCGCAACCCGCCGTAATGCCGGGCCAGCACGTCGAGCTCCGAATCGGAGCGCATGGGATCGTGATGGATTAATGCCAGACGGCGGCAGCCGGCGGCCTCCGCCGCCTGGGTGGCTTGTTCGATCGATGAATGCCCCCAACCGCTCCGACCGCTACGGTATTCCTGCTCGGTGTACTGGCCGTCATGGATCAACAAATCCGCGTTCCGAAAAAATAGTCGCATCCGGTGGTCGGCTTCCCGTGCGGCCTGTTCCCCTTCCAGCGCCATGACCGCATCATAAGCGGGGTCTGCCGGATCCGTTATGAATAGGTTCCGGAACGGCTCCGTGTCGAAGGCCGTACATACCGATCGCCCCTGCCAGTCGAAACGATAGCCCATGCACAGCAGCGGGTGATTGAGGTAAGTGGCGGTCAGCGTGATTCCGTCCCCCAGGTCATAGACGCCCTCGCGCAAATCGACGTAGGTGATCTGCGCGGCAAGCTCCACCTGGCGCACCGGGAAATACCGGTAGCACAACTGCCCCCCGATGACCTGTTCCAGGCGATCATCGGGGGAAATGGCCGGCCCGTAAAGGGTCAGCCGGGTGTCGCGCCGGTAGAGCGGTCCGAAAAAGGGCAATCCGAGGATGTGGTCCAGATGGGTGTGACTCAAGAGGAGATCCACGCTCTGCCCGGCGGCCCCACCGGACCGCGACAGCAGATCATCCCCCAGCCGACGGATGCCCGAACCCGCATCGATGATGAAGGTGCGATCGCAGTCGCCGAACCTGAGCTCCACACACAAAGTGTTTCCGCCGTAGCGTGAAGTTTCATAGCCGGGCGTCGGAATCGACCCGCGCACTCCCCAGAAGGTGACCTGCAATTGCTCAGTTTCGACTGGCGATCTCAAGAAACACCTTCGCTTTCTCAATTTCATCGGTCACGGCCGCCGCCAGCGCCGTCAAATCGCGACCGGCAGCGTCCTGGGGCGTCTGCAAGCGGCTACGGCCAGCTTCGTCAAGGCTAAGACCCCCGGGAGTTCCGGCCCCCATATGATGTGCCAGTGCATCCGCCAGGGCGACCACATCGGCCAGCCGGAAGCTCTCAATTAAATCCAGGTTATCGGTATGATGATCGGACAAGGCCGCGGTCAGTGCGGGGCTCAGCTGCCAACGACGGGCGATCATATGCCCGACCCGGCAATGATCAACGCCGATCCGTGAGTTCTCCTCGCAGCGCATGCCCCGGCCCGATTCCTGAGACTGGGCGGCTGCTTCCCGGTAAGCCTCGGGAAACAAATGGTTAAGGGGAATCTTACCGATGTCGTGCATCAGCCCGGCAACAAAAAATTCTTCGCGCTCCGCGAGCGGCACCCCGTGCCCGGCAGCCAGAAGCTTGGCTGCCGCGGCCGTGCATAGCGAATGGGTCCAAAATTGGTCGGCGGTAAACGCTCGGAAGGAATCTCGTTGGGAAAAGCTCTGAAAAATAGCGAAACTCAGCACAACATTTTTGACCGTGTTGATGCCGAGCAGGATAATCGCCCGGGTCAACGAGTTGACTTTGCTTGGCAGGGAGTAATAGGCGGAATTGACCAGTTGCAGAACCCGGCCGGTTAAAACGGGATCCAGGGAAATCACCCGGTTCAAATCATTGGCGCACGCGCTGGGCTCGTTGCAGGTTCGAAGCACTTTGATTGCGGTGGTGGACAGGCCGGCCATTCGCAGGATATACGACCGGACCTTTCCCAGCGGTGCGAGGGCAGAGGTGTCCGCTACGGCCATCACGCCGAAAGGTAATCCCCACGACGGAACCGCATAATCTCTAGCTCTGCCGTGATCAAAGTTTGGTTCAAGACATCCTTAAGTCCGTCATCTGCCGGCAGCGCCTCATTCATCCGGGAAAGCGCATCCCGCCCCTCTTCCAGCTGCTGAATGCTCGACGCCAGCCCCTTCAGACTGACTCGCGGGTTCGCCAACTTCTGACAATAGCCGTCGAGCAGATCGAAGAACCCCTCCAAGCGACCCGTGAGCGAATCATTCGTCGTCGGAATTATGGAGTTCAGCACGATGGAAGCCGCCGACGCCGAAGGCTGCCCGACGGTTGGGGTCTGTTCAATGGTTTGTTTTAAAATTTCTCCGAACCCATTACCGGCCGCCGGCAATGTTAAGGGCGAATTTTCAGTCTGAATGCGCCCCAGCCAATCCCCGTTTCCGATAATTTTCATGCGACGTATACCCTTTCCACCGTGAGCCTCATTTTATTGAATTCCGGCCGCTTTAGCAGACCTTTTGGAAATCAATGCAAAATTCGTGCTGATTTCCTCGATTGAATCCCGGTGTTCCGAAAGCAGCTTCATGCCGGCCGCACGGTATGGATCCCTGCGACCTAACCCTGTAGCGATAGGCAATTTTTGCCGACAACCGGCTATGATGTTTCAGGCAAATCCTTCTCTGATCGCACCCGGTTCTTCCCGGAGCATTTGGCAAGGTATAACGCTTTGTCCGCCCGGCTGATCAGCGCAGCGGCATGGTCGCCCTTACGATAGGCAGCGACTCCGATACTCAGCGTAAGCGATAGGACCTCCGCGGACGGCAGGCTGTCCAGCCGGTAGCGGGAAGAGGCGACGATGTCGCAGATCTGTTTGCCTTTCTTGATGCCGTTTCGAAGAGAGGCTCCGGGGAGAATGATGGCGAATTCCTCTCCGCCGTATCGAGCGATCACGTCGTCGCTGCGAACGGCCTGGCGGAACTTGTTCGCCATTGCCAACAAAATCCGGTCTCCGGCCGGATGCCCGTGCGTGTCGTTAATGCGCTTGAAATCATCAAGGTCGATCAGCAGCAGGGTAAACTCCTGCTGCTTTAGCGTGTTTCGGGTGACGAGGTCGTTCATGCGGCGGTCGAATGCACGGCGGTTAAGGACACCGGTGAGACTGTCACGTTCGGATTCGTTACGAACGTTCTGAAGCTCGCTGTTCAAGGTCGTTACCTGGCGCGCAAGCGTCTCGATCTGCTCGCTGTCACGTGCTTCCTTTGCGCGCACGGCGGCCCGTAATTGTTCCACCTCCTGCGACAAGGCTTGCTTGAGCCGCCGGATGTCGTCCAACAGGGTGATTTCCTCCAAGCGCTTGCTCTGTTTGAGGAAGCTGAGGTTGTACTCACGGTTCTCGCAGTCCTGAGCCACCATGGCTTTCGTCAGAATGTCGATGATGGCCTTGAATTCGGTTTCGCGATCACGGATATAACTCCGCTGCTTTTCGGCGAATTCTCCAATATCCTGCGCACGCCTCTGGAATTGCGTCTGAATACGGCCAAGCTTCTCCTCGGATCCCATCCGCTCCGCCAGTTCGGCGAGACCCGCCTGGAATTCAAAGCCGTTCAATTCCTCGATTTCAAGCGCAAATTGTCGGATACACTGCAAGAGGGTCCTGACCGCCAACAGAAGGAACAACCGCCGATTTTCACAGCGTTCCAATTCGGAAGCCCAATCAACAGTCTCCTGCGTTCCAGTTTCCTTTTTTCTGAACGAGAACATCAACTGCCTTAGCCCAATGCGCACGCCCGCCGCAACCGACCCGCTGGGGCTCCGTCTCCAGTTGTGCATTCCGGAATTCGCACGCAGTGAATTGTACAACACACGTGAGGCATGTCGAAAATTTGACGAATTTATTGAATTGCCGACGAACCGGCGACTGATTTCATCGACGCCACATCATGCAAGAAGAACTTTAGCTCATGCTTAACATTTTGAAATAAAACAAATTATATAGAACAGACAATTAGATTACGGAATAATCGCTCGTATTTTAAAAATGTGGCACCTACATTGCATTACGATTACTCAAACGGAATGAAGTTTCCTCCTTTCCTTCATTCCCACCTCCGACTGACCCTGTTAGGCCACCCCCCCTAACAGGGTCATTTTTCTTTAATGCCTCTCAAGCAGCCTCCTTCATCACCGATAAATCCTGGCTGGCCAGCACTCGATCGATGTCCAACAACAGTTTTACCCCCTTGCCCATCTTGGCCATCCCCAGGATATAATCGGTATTCAGGCGTGCACCGAATGCCGGCGGCGCTTCGATTTCATCTGCTTTAATATTGAGCACCTCCGAAACGGCATCCACCACGATGCCCACGGACACCAGCCCGCCGGCGCCTCTCATTTCCACCACGATGATGCAGGTCCGTTCGGTATAGGCAATCACCGGCATACCGAACCTCAGCCTGAGATCAGCCACGGGAATCACCTTGCCGCGCAAATTGATGACCCCTTTTACAAAATGCGGTGTTTCAGGCACCGAGGTGATCGGCAGCATGCCGATAATCTCACGGATCTTCAGGATGCCGATCCCGTATTCTTCACCGCCCAAAGAGAAAGTCAGATATTTACCCTCACGGTCGGTCGTGCAAACTATTTCCTCATCCACTGTGTGGCCTGGCCGTCCCATAGATACCTCCTTTTCTGACGACGTCGCGGATCGCTTGATTTTATTCCAATGCGGTGTCTCAACTTTCCGTTGAGACCTTCAATGGGTCAGACTCGCCTCCATCACCGAAAGCTGAAGCGCGTCTTGTGACTGGTATTGCTTTCGGCCTTTTTCAGAAAATCTTGAATCCTGCCATCGATCAGCTGGCGAGAGGACGCCCGGGGGCTCCTAACGAAGAGCGGCGCGCGGCGAGGCTGTCGTTCCGCGATTTAGCTTGAAACAACAGACAGTCATGGCCCGACATCGCGTGCCGGACTTCTAAACATGGAATCATTCGGCTCTTGAAGCCCATCTGGCGGCAACCGTGCGGAAAGCCGGGGTCCCAGGTCACGAAATAGTGCGCGCATCGATGGCAGTCGATCCGAGGCCCTGCCATTCACTGCACCGTCTTGACGACCACCAGGGTCGCGTCATCCTGAAGGTCCAGCGGAAACAGGAATTGCGCAAGGGCTTCCAGCACCCGTTGCACGATCTCGGCCGCCGGACGCTCCGCGTGCTCCCGCACGATATCCTGCAGCTGGCGTTTTCCAAACATGTGCCCTTGTACGTTGCGGGCCTCCCAGATGCCATCCGTCCCGATGGCGATAATCTGCCCGGGCGTTAGCTGCCGGTGTTGTTCTTCGTAGCGGGCGTCTTCGAAGACGCCCAGGGGCAATCCGCCCTGCCCTCTCAACTCGTCGAACTCCCCCGAACGGGGATCGTACACCAGAGCCGGTTCGTGTCCGGCTCGAATCCAGTGGATGTTTCGGCTCGGCAGATCGATTTCGGCGAAAAACAAGGTCATGAAACGGCCGGTTGCCTGCACATCGCGAGTGAGTTGTCGGTTGACACGGGCCACGACCTCAGAGACATTTCCGCGCCGACTGGCGGCCTCCCTTAAAAAACCTCGCGCCGTTGCCATCAGCAGTGCCGACGGCAAGCCATGGTCGGAGACATCTCCCACGACCACGTACAGTATCGAATCTTCCACCGATTTCTTTTTAAAATAGTCGTAATAGTCTCCGCCGGTATCATCGCAGAACATGCTGCGGCCGCAAATGTCGATCCCTCCCATGTCGAGAACGGAGTGCGGCATCAAGCTTTGCTGAACTTCCATCGCCTGGTTCAGCCAACGGCGTGTACGCTGGTTGAATTTACGCTCCCGGCGCGAGTGCCGGTACTGTTTGATGCCGGAATCCAAGGCTTCCATCAACTGCTCCGGAGAGCAAGGCTTGGTGAGAAACCGGAAAATGTTGCCCTGATTGACCGCCTGGATAGCCGCCTGCAGGTCGGCGCTGCCGGTGAGTAACATCCGCACCGTCTCCGGTGCGGCCTGCCGGACGCGGGCGAGAAACTCGATGCCGTTCATTTCCGGCATACAGTAGTCGGTAACGACGACGGAAAACGGGCCTTTGGCGGAAATGGCCTCCAGTCCCGCAGGTCCACTGTCCACCGTCTCGATCGGCACTCGCTTGCGGAGCTGGCGTCGGATACCAGCCAGAACCCTGGGGTCGTCGTCGACAAACAGCACCCTATTCTGCACGCGCGATCTCCTCCTGCAGGTGCCGGCGGCAGGTTTCCTCCCATGCACCCACCCGGTCGGCAATGTTCAAACGTTCAAGGACCGCCGGATCCACGCAAACACCCGAGGCGTGCGGTGCCCCGGTTGAAAGCAAGTGTTCCAGGGCATTGGCGGCATATACCACGCCGGTGACCGGCCCAACGGAGGCGGCCGGCGGTGGACGGTGGTGGTAGGCGATCGAATCGATGACCTCCTCCTCCAGCCCCCATAAGCCCATGAGATAGGCGCCCAGTTCGGCATGCGAAGCCCCGAAGCATTCGGTTTCCACATCCTCCAACGGACGAGCGGCCGTTCGGGCCTGTTGCATGACATCCGCGTAGCTTTCGGTAAAGTTCTGGGCAAAAATCAATTTTCCCACGTCGTGGAGAATTCCGGCAGTGAAGGCGCCTGTCTGCGCCTGGCGGGATAACTTTTCAGCGCGGCTGATCGTCCGGGCGCACTGGCCGGCGGCCAAGCTGTGCGGCCAGAGCGCATCCAATCCGAGGCGCTTCATGCGCGTTGCGTCCATCTGCGAAAAAATCTTGGCGCTCAGCACCAGTGCCTTGACCGTGTCATAGCCGAGCAGAACAACCGCTTCCTGAGGATTTCCGATACGGCGAGCCATTCCGAAAAAAGCGGAATTGACGAGCTGTAGAATCTTAGCCGTCATCCCCACATCCCGACCGATCAGTTCCCCGACCTTCCGACTGGAAGCATTCGGCGACTGGATCTCGGCCACGACCTCTGTGTAGAGCGCCGGTTGACTGGGAAGGTTATGAAGTCTTGACAGAAGCGCCCTCAGCCGGGCGTCGCTGATTAGACGGCGTAACGCCAGGGCTCGGGCCAACGCATTCTTGAAAATTTCGGCTTCGCAAGGCTTGGCGATAAACTGGTGGGCACATCGCACGGCCTTGAGGCCGACGGACGGATCAATCTCGCCCGAGAGCACGATCCGCGCTACCTGCGGGTGATGCTCCATGACGAAGGTTAGCAATTCAACGCCGTCCATGTCCGGCATGCGCATGTCGGTCACCACGGCGTCGAACCCGCCGCGGTCAAGGCAGGCCAGCGCCTCGCGGCCGCTGGCGGCAAATTGCATGCTCCAGTTCCGACGCTCTCCATGCAGCATGCGCCGCAGACCCTGCAACACCCGGGGGTCATCGTCCACAAATAGTACGGCACACTGATCCAGTTGGGTCATCGCTGCACCGTCGCTTCCGCCAGCGGTAGCCGCAATGTGAAGATGGTGCCGCATCCGACTTCCGATTCGAAGGTGATGACGCCACCGTGCTTTTCCACGATCACCGGATAGCAAATGGCCAGGCCCTGGCCGGTTCCTCGTCCGATGGCTTTGGTCGTGAAAAACGGGTCGAAAATATGTGGACGGATGTCCTCCGGAATACCGATACCGTTGTCGCCGATCTGAATCTCCGCCCATCCGTCCCGACATCGCGTTCGAACCGTTATGACCCCCTTGCGTGGGGTCCCCTGCCGCGGAACGTCTTCGATCGCATGCACCGCGTTGATGACCAGGTTCAGAATGACCTGGTTGATCTCTGCAGGGTGACACGGGATCGGCGGCAGGCTCGGGTCAAAATCGGTGACCAAATCGGCCACGTATTTCCACTCGTTTCGAGCCACCGTCAGGGTGGTTTCGATCATCATATTTAAATCGGCGGTCGATTTTTCATCCATGCCGGGATGGGCAAACTCCTTGAGCGCCCGCACGATGCGTGAAATCCGCTCAACCCCATCCATGGCGTGTTCAATGGCTCCGGGAATTTCGCCCATGACGTAGCCGAGATCCGCTCGCTCGTAATCCGCCGCCAGGCGACGGACCCGATCGGGCGTGACCGTACCGGTGCGGACGGCCTCCAGCAATTCCACTCCGCCGCGGAGCAGACCGTTGATATCCATAAAAGCATCTTTTAGGAATCGGAGGTTATCGCCCACATACTGGGTGGGTGTATTGATCTCATGGGCGATGCCCGAAGCCAGCTGACCGATTGAACGCATCCTCTGGGAGTGGGCGCGCTGGCTCTCCGAGCGCTGCGTTTCATCGCATCGCTCCATCCGCATTCCGGCTCGGCCGCGGTTCATCTGGGAAATTCCACCCATACGCCCATTTCCTGCAACTGCCGCATCGCCGATTCCCGATCGGTATCCGCTCCTCGCCGACTCACCGCAACGATGGCCTGCAAGACGTCGTCGCTGACGCCGGCCTGTTTGATGCGAATGAGGTCATCCACCGTGGTCAGACGAATGGAACGCAGCTCGTTGCCGTAGACGACCGGTTCGCGATTCTTCATAAAAGATCCGTCGCGGATCAACGCCCGCAGCGTCTCTTCGCCGATCCCGGCGGCCTTCATGGCGAGGATGTCATCCACCGAGAAGGCCGCGGTTTCGACGGTTCGCTCCCGGATCATGGTTTCGATGGTCGCGTCTTCGATTCCCGCCTTCTTCAATCGGGCAATGCCCATGGCATCCAAGGCCCAACCCGGACCCACCGCCGCAACAACTCCCGCCAGCGCGAAAAATATGAAAGCTATCTTGCGGTACATTGCATCCGCTCTCCCATGCTGCGTGTATCGCCGATCGATGGAGGGACACGGACAACCGGCTTGCACCCGTCGACGGCCGTTTGGGACTCACCGACAGACACGGATCGACCGAACGGGTTACTTCAGGAAGTTGACCAGGCTGGGTTGAATGATCCGGGACGCCGCCGCCAGTGTGGATTCATAGGCGGTTTCGAGGTTCTTCAGCTCGATGATCAACTGAGCCGCATCGACATCCTCCTCTCGTCCGATGGCTTCCTGAACGGAGTTCTGGATGTTCATCCAATGTTCTTCGGTGGCTTGGAGGCGGTAGAGCTTGGGACCGGCCTCGGAGCGTTTGTCCATAATCTGGACATGGGCGTCTGCGAGCGGATGGATGGTCGCATCGATTTGAGTCGACCCGGCCGCCAGATCGGCGTTTTCAAGCCCATGGATCAAATCGCGCAACTCGTCAAAGATGTTAACACCGCCGTTGGCGCCGTCTTGAAAGTAATTTCGTCCGTCCGCATCGATGGTGACCACCACGTTGTCCGCGATCGGAACCTTGAAGCTGCCGTCGTCGCCGTGGTAGGTTGCATTATAATCATCGTCCCGGGTAAAAGCCGCCGTGTCGGTTTGGTCTCCGGAAAACATGTAGCGGTCGCCGAATTTGGAGTTCGCGAGCTGCAGGACCTGGTCGTAAATCTCTTTCACCTGGGTGGCCCCAAACGACCGCTCGGCGGCGGTAACGCTGTCACCACTCTTCTCCTCGGCGATACGCCGCGCCTGCTGAACCAGTTCATCCACAAAACTCAGGGTCTCTTCCGAGAACTCCAGCCGCGTCTTGCCCTGCTGAATGTTATTCGCATACTGATTGATGGTCGAAAGGCTCGAACGCCCCGCCAGGACCCGGCCCATACCACCGGGATCGTCCGACGGCCGGTTGATGCGCTTCTGAGAGGCGATCTGCTCCTGCCGTTGCAGCATCGCTTCCGTCTGTCGGCGCAGATTGCCCATGAAAATGTTGGACATCATATTTTGCGTGATCCGCATTTTTTCCTCCGCAAGAAAATCAAACGTCCCATCACCAGGTCGTCCGACGAGTCGCGTTATCCGACAACGCTCATTAACGTGTTGAGCATGTCGTCCGCCATGCTGATCATTTTAGCGGTCGCGTTGTAGGCAGCTTCGAACTTAACGAGATTGATCATTTCTTCATCCAGGGATACCCCGGATATGGATTCGCGATAGTTTTCGAGATAGGCCATCATGTCGGTCTGATGGCTGGAATTGGCCTTGGCGGTTTGCACATCGTAACCGACCGAACTGACCAGAGCGTTGACGGCGGTATCGAATGTGGCGGTGCCGCCGTTCATCGTCATCGCCGTGCGCAGATCATAGAGCGCAATGGCATTGTCCGCGTTGCCGGGAACGCCTGTGGATGTTGCCGATGCTGCAATCAGATCGAGATCGTTAAGGACGGCCGAGCTAACCTGGAAATCGGCCGCTCCGCTCCCGCTGTCGTCGAAGAGCGGTGTGCCGGTCGTCCCGTCGAGGCCGTAGCCGGACGCGTGAACCGCGTTGATCTGGTCTCTCAGTTCATTCGCTAGCGTATCCAATTGCCCCTGATAGCCAGAAATTGTCGCATCTCGGGTCTGGAGCCATCCGCCGATTTTCCCGCCCGTGATCGCACGGGTGATGGTCACCGGACCGCCGGTGGTATCCGGCCACAAGACATCGCTGTGACCATCGGAATTCGTCTGCGCTTGAAGCTGCCAGGTGTTGCCGCTTTCGACGAGTGGCCGCCCGTCTGCCACCGACACGACGACTTGCCCGTCGGAATTTTCGAAACTCTTGATATCGATGACCTCCGCCAACTCCTTTAAGATTAAATCGCGGCTGTCGCGATAATCATTGGCATTGATTCCGCCGCGTTCCGTGCTGGCGATTTTTTGGTTTAAGTCGGCGATCTGCGCAACCAGGCGGTTGACGGTTTCAATGCCGTTTTCAACGGCGGTATCGATATCTTCCTGGATCTGTTCGAGTTCACCGTACTTCTCGCGAATGGCGTCGGCCAATCCCTGACTGGTCGCCGCCACCATCGATCGTTCGGTTGTTCCGGACGGATTGAGGCTGAGATCCTGCCAGGCATTCCAAAAGTCGCTCATCGCTTGATTCAGTCCGTAGCCGCCGCTTTCGTCGAAGACGACCTCGACACGATCGAGCATGCCCTGCTGGGCTGACCAGCGTCCGAGCGCTGCATTCTCGTTGTTCAGCTGGACGCCCAGAAAGCGGTCGTAGACACGCTCAATTTCAGTTGAATGAACGCCGAAGGACATCAGTCCGGCGCCGGTGTAGACAGGCGTATTGGTTTCCAGGTTCAGCTTCTGCCGCGTGTATCCCGGCGTGTTCACATTGGCGATATTATTGCCGGTGACATTGATGGCCCGCTGCTGTGTCAGCAGGGCGCTCGTCCCGGTGCTTAACACCCCGAACAGGTGGGTCATGGTCAGCCTCCCGCAGCGGCCCGACGGGCCTTGGGTTGCGCCTGCAGAGCCTGTAATATGGAATGAGTCATGTCATCGAGAGCCACCACCTCGTCGGCGGCCCCGAGTTTGATCGCTTCCTTGGGCATGCCGAAAACCACGCAACTGGCCTCATTCTGCGCCAGCGTGTATGCGCCGCTGCTGCGCATGGCGAGCAGCCCTCGGGCGCCGTCGGCCCCCATTCCGGTCAGAATGGCGCCCACAGCGTTACGGCCCGCCGTCTGGGCAACGGAATGAAACAAAACATCCACGCTGGGGCGTTGATAGTGGACGCGGGGACCGTCTTTGATCTTCGCCACGTAAGTCCCGCCGCTGCGTGTCAACAGCATGTGATGGTTGCCGGGGGCAATGAGCGCGACGCCGGGAATGACGTGGTCGTTATCCCGGGCCTCCCGAACCTGCAACGCACTGATCTCGTTCAACCGTTTGGCGAATGACGTCGTAAAATGCTCGGGCATGTGCTGGACGATAACGATTCCGGGCGCTGTGGGAGGCATTCGGCTCAACACCGCTTCGATGGCCTTGGTGCCGCCCGTGGAGGCACCGATCGCGATAATTTTATGGGTGGTCTGCACCAGGAGGTTTTCGTAAGACGGGCGCTCCACGGCGCCGGGTGCCTTTGCCGGGGCGACCGCTATCTTGGCCGCCGCCGCGGAACGGATGGCATGCACGAGTGGCTGAGCAATGTCCTTGGTCGAATAGGAGGCGCCCGGCTTACACAGCACTTCCACCGCACCGAGGTCCAACGCTTTGATTCCCAGTTCGCTATTTTTAGGCGTCAGCGAACTCAGCACCACCACGGGCATCGGGTGATGTTTCATCAGCTTCGATAGAAAGGAGAGCCCGTCCATGCGCGGCATCTCCAGGTCGAGCGTCACCACATCCGGATTCAGCTCGACGATCTTGTCTCGAGCGAAGTAGGGATCCACCGCCGTCCCGACGACCTGAATATCATTATACCGCGACAGCTCGTCACAGATCACCTTGCGGACGACCGCGGAATCATCCACCACAAGGACCTTAATCATGGCTCATCCCCCGACCCGAAGGGACCCGTCCGCCGGTTCCAACCCCGGCAGGGCTTGCGCCAGTGAGCGATCCACTCGCATGCGCACCCGGCAGGCTCCGTTTTCCAACATGAGATAACCGGCCGCGGCCGAATCGTTCCAAACCGTACTCTCGTCGGAGACCATGTAGGGGGGGCGCAAATTGAATTCTTCGGTATGGCCGGCTAGAACGGGAAGCAGATTGCCGCAAACCACATTGATGAGTTCTTTCAGTGCATCACGCTGCTGCTCGATGGATAAATCGTCGCTGTCTTCAGCGCCCAACATATTCACGGCCAGTTCGCTCAGTGCCGACGCTGGCAGGCTTAATTCGATGCCGCCGGCGAATGGGCCGCTGAAATCCACTCGGACGACTTCCTGATTCTGCCCGTCCGCCGCCGGGGCGGCTTCCGCCGGAAAGGTAAAAATAAAAGCTAGCTTTTCCAGCGTATCAGCAGTAACCTCAACGAGTTTGTGACTAAGCGCCGGATTCATTGAACACCTCGCTGCCCAGGACATCCTTGACGGTGTCCCGGATCTTTTCTGGAGAAAAGGGTTTGTGAATGAACTTCAACCCCTTGTGCTTCAACCGCTCGATGCGCGTCTGGCTGCCCTCGGTAGAAACCACGATAGTCGGGATCGCTTTCATCTCGGGACGTTCATGCATGCGTCCGATCATCTCCTCCCCGGTCATCACGGGCATGTTGATGTCGGTGATGACCAGGTCGATCCAATGCTTTTCGAGCGCATCCAGACCTTCCTGACCGTTGGCGGCCTGATGGACCTCCCCGATTTGAAGACCGCTCATCCTCACGCTCTTTTGAATCATCGACCGCATCACACCGCTGTCGTCGACGATGAGAATGTTGACTGCCATGGAGCACCTGTTCTCTTTCTGGTCTTCATCAACCATCGGCTGCCGGGGCGCTCGCCCGTCGGCGCCTCGAATTACGCAGTCGCCAGCGCTTGCGACAGCTCGTTGACCCACTGCAGGGTCTGGCTGGCAACCTTCTCCAAGTGCGGCGGCTCCAGTCCCAGACGCCGTGTCACGATATGGGACGGTTCATGCAACAGCCCCTCCCGCCCGACGCCGATTCCAATCATCAGACAGAGCATGTTCGCCACATGCACCACATCAAGCATAACGTCGATGTGCTCGCATTCTTCCGGAGCGTGATGCCACCGTACCGCATGAACGATGTTGTCCGGCAAGGCCCACTGGGCCAGCACGTGCGCCCCGATCTCCGCATGGTCGATCCCGATGACGGCCTTTTCGGCGGCTTCAAATGCCATCCCCTGCGCCAGCGCGCGCTCGATTTGGGGATATTCTTCCTGAACGAATTGCCCCAAAATGAGCTTGCCGATATCATGCAATAGGCCGGCCGTAAAAATTTCGTCGGCGGCCTGAAGCTTGAGTTCCCCCGCCAGTCCTTTGGCGGCGACGGACACTGCCAGCGAATGGCGCCAAAGCTCTCCGGCGGGCAGATCATAACCCGGCACCCCGCGGTCGATGATGGCGCTGGCGCATGTCGCAACCACCAATTGTATCAAACGCTTCAGGCCGAGCAGCATCAGCGCCTGACGCACCGAGCCGACTTTAGACGGGATCCCGAAATAAGCTGAATTCGCTAGCTTGAGCAAGTTTGCCGTCAAGCCTGGATCCTGCCGCAGAATATCCTCGATCTGCTGAATGGTGGTACCCGGGGCGTCCGCCAGGGTCATCAGTTTGAGCGCCGCACCGGGCATCGCGGGAAAGGCTTTGATCGCTCCGCTGATCTGGTCGATACGCATATTGGATCTCATATGGGACCTTTGGTGCCGTTGCAGCTTAGCAGCACGACCCCGGTTTCAACTTCGAAATGAATCGTACGACTAGCTGTTCCGCCGACACTCTCGGCTTTCAACAAGATATTGTTCTTCCAAAGGAGCTTTTTAAGCACCGTGTAGTTGCGCTCGCCGATTTTAAAAATCTCGTTCTTGCCCATCGGATTACCGCAGCCAGCGGCTTTGACGATCAGCCGGTCTTTCACGGCGCCCATTTCATAAAGCGACTTGAAGAGCAACGGCACCCCGGTGTCCACAAACATGGCCGGGTTGCCCTTGGCTTTTTCCGGATTGATACTGGACAGGGGCAGCATGGCGTGCAACAGTCCGCCGAGCTTCGCCACCGGGTCGAACACCATCAACCCCAGGCAACTGCCCAGGGCATGCGTCACCAGAATGTCGCCGTTCCGTCCGGTTTTCATGTCACCGACCAATACGGTGATGTTCATGAACCAATCATCTCCAGTAATCGGCAGTCCCTATTTGCGGTAGACCGCCGGCCGCACATAACGAAAGCGGTGTTTGATCGCCGACAGGCCTTCTGAATGCCCCACGAACAAATATCCGCCATCCTCCAAAATGTCCCAAAAGCGCTGAATCAGTGTCTGCTGAGTCGGCCGGTCGAAATAAATCATTACGTTGCGGCAGAAGATTACTTGAAATCCCCCCTTCATTGGCCAGGGTTCCATCAAATTGAGATACGCCAGGCGCACCAGTTTTTGGGCTTCCGCAGCAATCCGAACCACGCCGCTGCGGCCATGGTTTGCGCTGACAAAGTATTTTCGATATTGCGGCAAGGGAGCCTCCTGAACGACCGCCTGCGGATAAACAGCCTGCCGCGCCTTTTCCAGCACACCGCGCGAAATGTCCGTCGCCAAAATGCGGACATCTCTCGCGTCAATGCCAGCCAGGTGTTCGCGCAACACAATGGCCAGCGTGTAGGGTTCTTCTCCCGAAGAGCAAGCGGCGCTCCAAAATCGCAACCGTGACGCCGTCAGCTGCGGCAGCAAACTATCCCGCAGAAAGCTGAAATGCTCCATCTCGCGGAAGAAACTGGTTTTGTTGGTGGTCATGACATCAATCAGGCATCCGATTTCTTCCCCGCCGGAGTCGTTTTCGATCAGATCGAGATAATCCGCCACCCGATGGATCCCGAGGCATCGCAAGCGCTTCATGAGGCGCGCCCGGACCAGCGCTTCCTTGTTTTGCTTCAGGTTGATACCGGCCGCCCGATAGACCAGCTCGCTGATCCGTTGCACCTGTTGGGGCTTTAAATCGGTGGTGTCGTATTCCATGCGGATTCCTGCCAGACCGGGTTCAGGCCGCCAGCGCCGGAGGACGGTTTCCCGTCTCCTCACGATGGACGTCACGGCGGTCGGGAGTGGCGAATCGCAAGAGGCCGCCGACATCCAGAATCAGTCCCACCCGTCCGTCCGGCATGATCGCGCCGCCGGATATGCCGGGGGTGTTTTTCAACGTCTCCCCCAGGCTCTTGATGACCACTTGTTGCCGGCTGACCAACTCATCGATGACCAACCCGGCGTGTCGATCCTCATCCTCGACAACCACCACAATGGCTTTCTGCAGATCCTCCTGAGCATCCTCGATTCCATAAATACGCGACATGCGGTATAAGGGAATGAGCTGACCCTGGAGCCGCAGCATCTCTCCCTGCTGAAATACCGTCGCAATATCCTCCGCAGCCGGCTTGACGGAACGGATGATCGATATGGTTGGAATAACGTAGGTTTCCCGCCCGACTCGGATGACCATGCCGTCGATGATCGCGAGGGTTAACGGCAGGCTCATCCTGAAAACGCTGCCGGCGCCCTTTTCGGATTTGATTTCCACCGTGCCGTGCAGCTGCTCGATGTTCTTCCGCACCACGTCCATGCCCACCCCGCGACCGGAGACGTCGGTAACGACCTGGGCGGTGGAGAAGCCCGGCTCGAATATCAGGTTGAACACCTCGCGGTCGCTGAAATCCCCTGTGTCGCTGATCAGACCACGCTCCCGCGCCTTGGCGAGCAGCACGTCACGGTCCAGGCCCTTACCGTCGTCGTTGATCTCGACCACCACGCTGCCGGCCGAGTGATAGGCGGCGATTCGGACTGTGCCCTGCTCCGACTTACCAGCCGCTCGTCGCACATCGGGAGTTTCGACGCCGTGGTCCACCGCGTTGCGAACCATATGCACCAACGGGTCGTTGATAATATCCACCAAATTGCGATCGATTTCGGTATCTTCTCCCTCGGTCAGGAAATTGACATTTTTGCCGAGTTTGCGGGCCACATCCCGGGCCAGGCGGGCCATCTTGCTGAACGTGGCTTTCAGCGGCACCATCCGCATCGACATGCTGATGTCTTGCAGTTCACGCACGATCTTGCTCGCATGGGCGACCTTCTTGGCCAGTCCGTGATTCTGGCTGTTGACCACGGAGCCGTCCTGGGCCACCATGGAATACGCAATGACCAGTTCTCCCACCATGTCGATCAACCGGTCCAGCCGTTGGGTGCTGACCCGCACGGAGGCATCCATCACCGGTGCGGTTCCGCTGCGAATTTGTTTCTGTGCACGCAAGGCCTGGCTGACATCGCTGACGCTGACGGCCTGAGATTTAACCAGCGCCATGCCCACTTTTTCTTCGGGATGATCGGTCAACGCCTTTTCGACCTGCTCACGCCCCAGCTTGCCCTGAGCGACGAGAATGTCGCCGATGCGCGGCGCTCCGGCATCGGACGACTCCTCCGAAATCCCCGCCCCCTCCGGGTTTCGGAGCGTCTGCAGCAACACATCATACCCGTCCGGCTTACGCAGCGGCTCCCCTTCCAGCGCCTTTCGCACGGCCGCCACCAGATGCTTGATCGTGTCCAATGCCTGCAACGACAAATCCGCATAACCGCCGCTGTACCGTACCTCCCCGTCGCGCACCCGGCTGAGCAGCGTTTCGGCATGATGTCCCAACTCGGCGATCAGGCTCAAATCGAGAAAGCCGGCCGTGCCTTTGACGGTGTGAAACGCGCGGAAGACTTTGCTCACGGCCTCGGTGTCGTCGGGGTCGTGTTCAAGCGACAGCAGGGCCTCCTCGGCCGTCTGAATGAGATCGGTACTTTCCGTAATGAACTCCGCCATGAGATCGGGGTCCGCACTGGCCGGCATGAAATCGACGGGCGTCATGGGTTGCGGTACCGTTTCTTCTTGAAGAGGTGGGCTCGGTTCGCCCGTGCCGACCTGGGGCGCGGGCTGTTCCCGATGGTTCACAATGTCGTCTAGAAGATCTCCAATCCGGCCAATACACCCCATGGGCTCGGCGGCCGCATCGGCCATCTCATGGCACAGCCGGACCGCCTCCGCGAATAGCGGATGACAGCCGGACGGCTGCGGAAGCCGTTCCACGGCACCTGCCAGCGCGCGCCAACCGTCGCGATCCTCCGCTTCCAGGCCGACCAAAAAAGCTGCCGCATCATCGATGGTCTCGATTCTCGATCCCCGCTGGCAGCCATCCGCAGCAGCGGCTGGATGGAAAACAGCATCGAGTCCAGCAGTGGCTTCATTCGACCAACCGTCGGGGGCCTGCCCGAGCATGGCGGCCTCCACCGTCATCAAGGCAGCGGCGATCGCCTCTACGGCCGCCAGTCGCTCAGCCGGCGCTCCGGTCCCCAGCCGTTCAAGACGTTCAGCCACTCGTTCCAACAGCGAGCTGGCCTCGACCGTGACCTTCGTCCGATCCGCCAATAGCGGTTTCAACTCCGCGGCCAGCGCTTCCCATGCTTTTACGGCGTCCACCGGGATATCGTCCAGGCGCTCCACGATGCTACGAATTTTTTCCAGGAGCTGCGGATGGCGTATGGTCATTCTATTTCCTCACAATCCCCAAAATAAATGTCAGGCAAGGGCCCAGGATCGGCCTCAAATCTCATCGCAAACCAATTTTCCGTTGAGCCGAAAGGGTTCCAACCGGCCGCCGCGATGATAAACGAACCCATGACCCGTCAGTCCTCTGAGCGTTCCGTATGCCGCTCTCAACAGCTCGCCGATGTGCCGCCAAAGCGCCTCACTGCGCCGGTTTTCTTCCTTAACCTGCGCCATCAGCCCCCAAAGCTCGCCACGAACCTTCCGCAAGGCGGCCCGGTGGGGTGCCTGCGGCATTCGGGTGAGCCGACTCACCGTCACGTCTGCCACCGGACAACCGAAGAGCGCAGCCAGGCGTTGCACCACTTCCGACCGCTGGCGTTCCAACACCTGCAGCTGCCCGATCAGATCGCTCCTGCCGGCTGTGCAGGCTTCGATCTCCGTCCGGCACGAATGCAGCAACGCCATTCGTTCCCGCTCCATGATTTCCAGCAGGTGGCGGTAGACCGCCGTTTCGTCCTGCAGGAGTTTCAGCAGTTCACCCAAGAGCTCGGCCATGACTCTCATTCCCTATTATTCGGCTCGCACCACGTGATCGTTATCGGCGAAGAACGCAAAAGTCTTTAATGCAATTAACGATTGGGCACCCTCTGGTTGTCGAATTATCGCTTTCGGAAGTTGCGGGGCGGCTGGCCGTTGAGTCCTGCGAGCTGCTCCTGAAGGATGCGCGAAAGCCCCAGACCTCCAGAGCGCGCCATATCCCGGGCGAGCTCGGCATCCATCAGCGATGTATAGATTTCCTCGGAGCGCCCGCCGTCCGTCAAGCCAGACTTAGTAACGGTTTTGCGCATTTCGCTGAGCATGTGATGGATAAAGAGCGCTTCCAGGTCATCGCAGGCCGCCTTCAGTTCCTGCTCGGGGGCCTCCGCGTTTGAGCCCACCTCGCCCGTTCCGCTCCGCAATCGGCCGGCGCTGGGCCGCTGCGGTGCGTGGCCGGTGCGTGGATTCAAAAAGATGGGTCCTGGCATCAGATGATCTCCAGATCGGCTTGCAGGGCGCCGGCGGCTTTGAGGGCTTGGAGGATTGAAATCAGATCCCGGGGCGTGACCCCCAATGCATTGAGCGCCCGTACCACCGCACCAATGCTCACACCGGCCTCCAAAACCTGGAGCGGGGCACGCCCTTCCTTGACCGACGTTTGAGTGTCCGGCGTCACCACCGTCTGGCCTCTGTTCGAAAACGGCATGGGTTGAGACACATCGAAGCTCTGCTTGATTTCGACGCTCAGATTGCCGTGTGCGATCGCGACGGTGGCGATACGGACATTCTCGCCCATGATGACCGTTCCGGTGCGCTCGTTAATCACCACCCGGGACACGTTATCAGGGGTTACGCTGAGCCCTTCAACGGTCGCAATTAAGTTGGCGATGTTCCCGGAGAAAGCCGGCGGGACAACGACATGAATGGTTCCGGAGTCCTGGGTCCTAGCGGCATTCTCTTTCAGGCCGGCGTTGATGGCCTGGGCCACCCGTGTGGCTGTGGTAAAATCAGGTTTGTTTAATGCCAGAGTGAGCGAGTCCTTCAGGTTGAGGTCGAAAGGGATCTCTCGCTCAACGCTGACGCCCTGGACCACTCGACCGACCGTCGGAAAGTTTTTCGCCACCTTGTCTCCGGAACCTGAACTGATCAAAAAGCCTCCTGTGGCAACCGGACCCTGGGCCACCGCATACACCTGACCGTCCGCGCCTTTGAGAGGGGTCATTAACAGGGTGCCGCCTCCGAGCGTTTTGGCATTGCCGATGGAGCTGGCCAAAGCGTCCATTCGACTGCCGGAGCGCGCGAAAGCGGGCAGCTCGGCGGTCACCATGACCGCGGCCACATTTTTAACCTTGATGTCATCCGGACTCACCGTCACACCCATCTTTTCAAGCATGGAAGACATGGACTGCAGCGTGAAGAGGGCATCGTCGCTGTCGCCAGTACCCGCCAAGCCGACGACGAGTCCGTAACCGACCAATTGGTTCGAACGGACCCCACGGAAAGAGGCGATGTCCTTGATGCGGGCGGCATGCAGCATGTCGGTCAGCCCGATCATGACCAGCAGGACGGTGACCAGCCGCCGAATAAAATAAGCCGTTTTGCGATCAGATTCTTTCAATGATGCTATGGCGTGTTTCATTTCAGCACCCCATCAGAAGGGCCAGACGGCGTCCAAAAAGTTGGCCATCCAGCCTGGCCGCTGGCGGTCGTCGATGACCCCGGAGCCGCTGTAGGCGATTTTGGCATCTGCAACGAATATCGAGCGAACGATGTTGTCGTCGCCGATGTCGCGGGGACGGATGACACCGGAGAGAATGATCACCTGGTTCTCGTGGTTGACCATCACCTCCCGGGTGCCGACGATGCGCAGGTTGCCGTTGGGCATGACATCGGTGACGCGGCAGGTGATGTAAGCTGTGAGGTCGCCGCTGCGCGTGGTGCTGCCGTCGCCTTCAAAATCGCTCTGCATGCCGGCCTTGATCGAAGCAGAGCCGAACGGGTTGACCTTGGGCATGTTGCTGCCGAGCCAGCGCAACACCTTGTCCTGCCACCAGTCTTCGACTCCCATGAATGCTTCGATTCCGGCGTTGATGCTCGAGTCCCGCGCGGTCTTGGTGTTGGCCTTGTTGGTCGCCTTGGACGATTCCTCGATCTTGACCGTGACGATGTCGCCCGCCGTACGCGCCTTCGTATCTAAAAACAATGCGTTCAACCCGCTGCCGGTAATGAAAAGTGAATTCTCCTGATACGCCGCTGTTCGCGCAGCGTTCAGCGAATTCACCGCTTCGGTCGGCGGAGGGGACGCCATCTGCGGCACGGCCGGCGTCTGTCGACCCGTACATCCGAACGCCATGGCGAGCAGCCACGGCACCAGCAGCATCCGGCCGAACGTGTTAACGATTCGCAACATGGTTGGCACTCCCGGTTGTTAATGTCAGCGCCCGAAGCTTTAAAATTCGATTTTGACGGTCATGGAATCCACGACCCGGGCGTGAATCACCTTGTTCGAGTCCAGGTTGACCACGGGGATCAACTCTCCCTGGGCCCCCTTTTGTTTCACTTGGCCGTATGCGGAAATGCGCAGGCCGGCGGACTCCGCAATGATCCGCACGCGATCACCGCGCTTCACCAGCGGCGGAAACTCCAACAAGTCCGGACGCAGCACGGTCCCTGACTCCATGGCTCGGCGGGTGCGTTTGCCGATGGCCACCTCGAGATCGTCGATACGGTCTGGGGGCAGACCGGCCACGTCCACGGCTTTCATTTCGACGTCATTCGCTTCAATGGGTTTAAACCGTCCCAATGGCCGCCGGGCAACGACCACATTCACCCGCTGCTCCAGGCTCACCGTCACCCATATCCGTCGCTCAAAATCCGGCTCCACATTGAATGTGACCTGCAGCGGTACGTTGCCGGCGAGTTCGCTGTTCTTCGGGACGCCGACGCGAGTGCTAAACGGCCCTTTGGGCAATAGCACCGCTTCCGGCACCCGGATGTCCTTGATCACCATCGCTTCGCCCGGCTTTCCCTCTCCCTGCTGCTGCAGAAACGTGCGCACGATCTGCTCGATCTGATCGCGGTCGATCGTAACCGCCTCGCGGCTGAGAACGATCTCGGGCGGAATCTGCAGGTCGAGTTTTTCCGGATCGATGCCGCTCTGTTTCAGGCGGCTGAGAAGCGTGGCCGGCTCCAACGTTCGGGTTTTTCCCGGCAGCGGTGACCGACCGAGGATAACGCCCTCTAGTTTGCGCACGAAAGCGGCATCGTCGCTGTCGATTTGCGCAATGCCGCCAAGCAGTATCTGGTCGGACGCGACGTCCGCCCGATCATAGACGCGCACGCTGGTGAGCCCGGCGGCGCCGAGCGGTTGGCTGAGGAGTAACGCGCCGACCCAGATCACGGCGCACCCCACCAGCCGTCGTAGCCGGCAGTTTAGGGAATACGTTGTTGCCATAACCGTCCGCTATCGTTTCAGGTTGTTGGCGACCTGCAGCATGTCGTCAGAGGCCGTGACCACTTTGCTGTTGGTCTCATAGGCCCGCTGGGCCGTTATCATGTTCACCATCTCGTCCACCACGCTCACGTTGGACATCTCCAGAAACCCCTGGTTGATGTACCCGAAGGAGTTCTCGCCGGCGGTTCCGACAATGGCGGTTCCAGACGCGTCGGTCGGCAGGAATAGATTTTTGCCGATCGCCTGGAGTCCGGCGGAGTTGGTGAACCGCGCCAGCTGGATCGTGCCCAACTCCCGCGGCGCGGAATCTCCGGCTTGCAGGGCACTCACCGTACCATCCATGCCGATGGACACGGAGATGGCGTCGGTGGGGATGCTGATTTCAGGATCCAGCATAAACCCGTCCGGCGTCACGATGCGCCCTTCTCGGTCGAGTTTAAAAGCCCCGGCACGGGTGTAGGCCGTGGTGCCGTTCGGGAGCGTCACCTGGAAAAACCCGTTGCCCTCAATGGCGAGATCCAGTTCGTTTTTGGTCAGCTGCAGCTCGCCTTCGGTGAAGTTCTTCGCCACGGCCACCGGACGCACACCGTGGCCAAGCTGGATACCGGTGGGGGCTTCGGTGCTCTCGGACGTCGAGCCACCGGGCGGCTGCATGGTTTCATACAACAAGTCCTGAAACTCGGCCCGGCTGCGTTTGAATCCAGTGGTGGTCACATTGGCGAGATTGTTGGCGATCACGTCGATATTCATGGTCTGAGCCTGCATGCCGGATGCGGCTGCCCACATGCTCCGAATCATGGTCCCTCCTGGGAAGTAAAATTGGATCTTTGAAAGTTTAAATCTGAAATTTCATTCAAGATCTCAAATCTGAATGGTTCCTAAGACGTCCGACCCACTTCGCTGATACTCTTGGCGTTGGCCTCGTCGACGGAACGGATCACGCGCTGGTAGGATTCATACCCGCGCAAGATTTCGATCATCTCGGTCATGGCGCGCACGGCTTCCACGTTGGACATCTCCAGAAACCCCTGGGCAATTCGAATGTTTTCTCCCGGCGCGGCTCCGGCCGTCTCATCCGCTGGTTTAAAATATCCCTGGCCAATCTTGTTCAAGCGGCCGGGTTCGGTGAAATCTTCGATGCGCAGTTGGCCGATGTCCCTGCCGCTCAACCGGACCGTGCCGTCTTCTCCCACACTGACATCCAGGCCGCCCGGACCGGCGTTGCCCGCATCCAACCGAATCTCGCCGCCCGTTCCCTGGACCGGCCAACCTTCTTGGGTCACGAGCACCCCCTCAGGGCTAAGCGTAAAATTGCCGCGGCGGGTGTAGACGGTGCCATCCGGAGATTCGACGCTGAAAAAGCCTTTTCCGTTCAGTGCCAGATCCAGGCGGTTGCCGGTCTGCTGCAGAGGGCCGGGTGAAAAATCCGTGCGGCTTTCGTAGCTGACCCAAAAAGATGCACCCGTCTGACCTGCCGGATAGGGTGGGTTGATCGCTGCTACGCCGCCTTCGGCAGCTGAGAGGTAAGCCTGGAATGCCACATCGTCCCGCTTGAAACCGGCCGTGTTGACATTGGCCAGGTTGTTGGCGATCACTTCCAGGCGCTTTTCGTAGGCCAGCGCAGCGGCCGCCGCCATATAGATTTCACCACTCATGACCATTCCTTTCTATTCGGCCGCCTTCGCGCTGATACCCCGTTGGTCGGTTTCGAGCGACGGTGGCCCCGAAGATCCGATCTCGGCCGGTTTTCCATTCGAAGGCCGATACGCCAGTCCATAAGAAGCAAGAGCCATACCAGGATGGCGTTGGCTCAACCGGCGGCCGGAGGCAGTGCGTTCTGAGGCCTCGGCGGCATAAACGGGCGGTATCGCAGAACGCTTCGCGGCCAAATGGACCCATCTCATCGGCAATTATTGCCGGACGGCTTCCGTTCGATCGGTTCCGGTATCCGGACCGCGCAACTTCATGGCGAGTTCGATTTCGCCGACAGGCAGGTTCATACGGTCTGCAATCTGCCGCGAACTCAATCCTTGCTCGATGAACCCCTCCAGCCCGTCGTATCGATTCCGCCCCGTGTCCTCATGATCGCGATCGCCCCACCGGAAAACGACGGGCGCCTCGGCACCCGTTCCGATCTCTGTTTCGCTCGAAACGGATGAGGCGCCGGCATCTTCCAACGTGCGCTGAAG
>JALOPB010000147.1 GCA_025454115.1 Desulfobacterales bacterium
GCCGCAGCCTCTCTCGCGCGCTGGTAGTCCTGGCTTTTCTTGAAAAGGATCCCGAGGTAGGGCGGCTCGCCTTTGCCGATTTGCGCAGGTTTGCAGTCGGGGTCGGTCTTGAGCGCACGGATCCAGTTGATCAGCTCGCGCGTGGCCGGCCGCTTTTCGACACCGTCGATCTGTCGCATGCGGTAGAACGCCGCGATGCTGTTCTCCAGCAGGTCCTTGTCGAGGGACGGAAAGTGCACGCGCAGGATGCGCCGCATCATGTCGGGGTCCGGGAAGGCGATATGGTGGAAATTGCACCGGCCCAAAAAGGGGTCGGACAGGTCCTTCTTGGCGTTGCTCGTGATGACGATCACCGGCCGGTGCCGGGCGCTGACGGTCTTGTCGATCTCGATGATGTCGAACTCCATCTGGTCGAGCACGTCGAGCATGTCATCCTGGAAGTCGGTGTCGGCCTTGTCGATTTCGTCGATCAGAAGCACCGTGCGGGCCGAAGCGGTGAAGGCCTGGCCGATCTTGCCCATGCGGATGTAATCCTCGATCCGGCTTACGTCCCGCTTGGAGTCGCCGAAGCGGCTGTCGTTGAGCCGGGTGAGGGTGTCGTACTGGTAAAGGGCTTCCACCAGCTTCATGCTCGATTTCACATTGAGCACGATCAACGGCATACCCAGGGTTTCGGCGATGGCGTGCGCCAGCATGGTCTTGCCGGTGCCCGGCTCGCCCTTGAGCAGAAGCGGCATCTCCAGCGCCATAGAGATGTTGACGATCTTGGCCAGTTCATCGTCCAGCACGTAGCGCGAGGCCCCGGTGAAGCGATTGGATGATTCTTGGTTGGACATGATTCCTCTATGCTTTGTGTTCTGTCCGGATTCGGTTCGAAAGCTCGCGGGTCAATTGCAAGGCCTTCATGGCGAGTTCGACGCTCAGGCTTCCCATCCCGCAGGCCGGCGTGATCAAGGACTGCGTCAGAAGCCGCTTGGGGTCGATCCCGAGCGCCGCGACTTGAGCCGATTTCGATTCCCACTGCGCCAACAGGTCATCGGCGGTCTCGCGCTGGAGATCCTCCGGGCTGAGGGTGGGTACCAAGCCCCATGCGATCAGGCCTCCGCGGTCGACAAATCGGCGGATCGCCTCCCGGTAAATCACGAATTGATCGAAGAAGGCATATGCGTCGAAGCTGAGGATGTCGGCCGCCGAATCCAGTACCAGGGTCCAATCGGCGTTGGCGCAGATGTGCACACCGGCCAGTCCGCCCTCCCGGTGGACGGCATCGATCATGGCGCTCAGGCTCTGGGCGATGTCCTCCCGGTTCAGTCCGATATACATCGACGATCCGAAACCGGTGATGGCCGGATCGTCGATGAAAAGCAGCACCGGCCGGCCGATGGCTGAAAGCCGCCGGACCTGCCAGCGGGCCCGCAGGGCCAGCAGCTGGACGAAGGCATCGCGCAGCTGGGGGTCGTAGAAGATGGCCTTGCCGTTCCGGTCGCACAGGCTGGTGCCGAAGCTTACGGGCCCGATGATTTGCCCTTTCACCGCCACCGGCGGCGGGGTCCGCTTCATGGCCTGGTTGACCAGCTCGAAAAAACCCCCGGCCGCGGACGGGGCCATGGCAAAACGCGATCGGTCGAGACCCTCTGCCGCGTCCTGAAGCGCCAGGGCCTCCTCGTAGAAGCCCAGCAGGTTCTTTTCAAAATCAGGATCCGCCGTATCGACGAATGCGCGACCGCCCTCTTCCGCCAGGCCCGGCAGGCCCACGGCGAACTGACGCGTCATGCTCTCACCGGGCACCCTGGGCAGCTGCACCCAGAGAGGGATCTCCGGTGTGTGCTCCCATACCAGCCGGGCCGCCTGAGCATAATCGGTGAGCGGCAAGCTGCCAATCAGGCAGGGCCGGCAGTTTCCCTCGAAGCGCAGCATCGTCATGGGCTACTTCGTTCCGAAAATCTTGTCGCCGGCATCTCCCAGACCCGGCAGGATATAACCGACGTCATTCAGTTTTTCATCCACCGCGGCGACATACAGGTCGACATCCGGGTGGGCGGCTTCCACGCGCCGGATGCCCTCGGGTGCGGCCACCATGAAAATGCCCTTGATCTGCGGGCAACCGGACTCCTTGAGCAGATCGATGGCCGCCACGGTTGAGCCTCCGGTGGCCAGCATCGGGTCCAGAATAAGCGCCACCCGCATTTCCATGGACTTGGCCAGCTTGACGTAATAGCGCACCGGCGCGAGGGTCTCCTCGTTGCGGTAAAGCCCCACGATACTGACCTTGGCCGAGGGGATGAGGTTCAGCACGCCCGGCATCATGCCGAGCCCGGCGCGCAGGATGGGCACCACCGTGATTTTCTTGCCCTTGATCTTTTCCACCTCGACGGGGCCGGCCCATCCCTGGATCGTTTCTTTTTCGGTTTCCAGATCCTTGGTGGCTTCGTAGGTCAAAAGAGTTGCGATTTCCGAGGCAAGCTCCCGGAAATCCTTCGTGGTCACGTTGCTTTCCCGAGCCAGCGCGATTTTGTGCCTGATCAGGGGATGTCGCACGATATGCACGGGCATGGCGCTCTCCTTTCTCCGTTGCCATTCAATCGAGCAATTGCGTTGCTATAGTCGAATCGCCGCAAGGTGTCAATCTTGGGCCCGCGATTAAGCACCGGCGCGAATTGACAGCCCATCGGGCCGATGCTATATAGAGATCTTCACTTGGTTTCTGCCGGTGCCGAAAAATTCCCCCATCTCGAATGAGGTGCTCCGTGGCCGACATCATTTCCCTGGATGACAAGCTGGAGACTTCACGGGAAAAGAAGGCATCCCTGCGACGCAGGCAAAAAGCGGTGTCGGTACGACGGGTGGTTCAATGCACGAACTGCTCGTTCAAATGCGAAAAATGCGGGACTCAAATAGAGCCGAAAACCGACGCGGCAGAGGGCAGGTTGAAGCTGCCGTACCAGTTCTGCGAAGCCTGTGAAGACGAATATGTGGACTACATCGAACGGCTCCAGGGACGCGGCGACGCGGATTGCTATTGGCACAACGACGCCTGGCTCGACTGCTGGAGAAAATGGATCGACTACCAAGGCAGCCTCGACCGCTACGTGAAATCCAAAGAATTTATAAGGCTGCTGCAGGAATTCAAGCAGTCCAGCCCTGAAACATAGGAGGCCGTATGTTTGGAATCGGCATGCCCGAGCTTATCATCATCCTGGTAATCATCCTCATTATTTTCGGTGCCGGAAAGCTTCCGGAAATCGGATCCGGAATCGGCAAGGCCATCAAGAACTTCAAGGGCGCCGCCGAGGAAGAAGAAAAAGACAAGAAGGGGCCGCAGAAAATAGAGGAAGACAAAAAAAACTGAGCGCGGCGGATAACGCACAGCAACGTTTTTTTATGCGGTCCATAAATAACTAGCGCGGATTCCAATGTCCGCGCTGTTTTTTTCAGAACTCGAAGTCGGCCAAAGGTTCATGCCTGCCAATAACTCTGCGGGAAAATCCGGCAAGCTCATGCCTCAGCGATTCATTGTCCAAGCCACCGGCTTAGGTCCATGCCGGCTTCGATTATTTTTTCCTTCCTGCATTTGGGCAGTTTCTTGATCGCCTGCTCAACTTTGAGAGCCAGCGACCGCGAACCGATCTTTTTCTTGAAAACCAGCTTCAAGGGCGTCCGGCCGCGCAGATATTTCGCCCCCTTGCCGGTCTGATGCTCGGCGATGCGTCGTTCGATGTCGGTGGCAATGCCCGTGTATAATTTCCCATCGCGGCACCTCACCATGTAAAGATACCATTCGGCGTCCTTTTCGGGCATGCTTCCCTATATCGGCGATCCCTCATGAATGCAATCGCGCGATGACACTCCATACAGGTCTGCTTGCATCACAAGGGGTTCAGGCGCGGGCTGCATGGATATCAAAAGCCGGCTCAGTCCTGGCCTCTTGACAGCAGATAGAAAAGGACCAACATCTGTACCATCTAGTGGTATAACCACTTCCATCCGGCTCCGATTCTATTACTGTGAAGCCGATGGGCATTCATCCAATCAAAGGAGAGATCATCGGCGGCGATTATAGATTGCTGCCTGAAAGCGAGGCAGGCATGGAGATGATCACGACAAGACCCAACACGACCGGAATCCATCATATCACCGCGATTTCATCCTCGCCTGACGAAAACGTGGATTTCTACCAACAGGTTCTGGGGTTGCGCCTTGTGAAGCAAACCGTCAATTTCGACGACCCTCACACCTATCACCTTTATTACGGCGATGCGGCCGGTACGCCGGGGACCATTCTTACCTTTTTCCCATGGGAGCGAATGCCAAGCGGGAGACCGGGGGCCGGAGCGATCGTTTCCATAGCTTTTGCTGTTCCACACGAGGCGTTGTCTTATTGGGCCAAGCGTCTGAAGGAGACCGGCATTGCGGTTCACAGGGCATTTCGTTTCGGTGAGCCGTTCCTCGAGTTCAGGGACCCTCACGGACTTCCAATCGGACTGATCGGCACTGAGAACCCGCCCGCGATTTCACAATGGGATGAAAGTCCGATCGACCGGTTGCATGGCATCAGGGGGTTTCATTCCGCAACGGCCCTGCAGACTCGTCTGGAGGATACTCAAGACTTGCTCACAAATTCGATGGGAATGGTGTTGCATGCAACCGAAAAAAACTGCTATCGATTCAAAATGAACGGTGCACCATCGGCGGGCCAGTATCTCGACGTGGTGGTCGATCGCACCGCCTCAAAGGGGCGGCTCGGTACCGGCGCCGTTCACCATATCGCATTTCGCGCCAGGACGGACAGGGAGCAGCTGGCCTGGCAGGTGCACCTGCGACAAGCAGGGTTTAACGTCACCGACGTGCGCGATCGCAACTATTTCAAGTCGATTTATTTCCATGAACCCGGAGGGGTTCTCTTCGAGATTGCAACCGACTCACCGGGCTTCACGGTAGACGAGCCTCTGGAAAGCCTTGGCAGCTCGCTGATGCTTCCTGTACAATATGAACCTATTCGGGATGAAATTGAAGCCGGTCTTGCACCGCTTCAGACCCATGCGGCCGAGCATGCCTCTTAGCTTTCAGGAGCGAACATCGACAACGGGAACGGAAAAGGAGGAAATCATGGGAGCGATTGTTCACACATCGCGAATCAAGATTGTGCGCGAAAAAGGTCCCACCCGCCGGGCCATGATCGAGGGGTTCAACGAGCCAGTCTACTATGGCGTCCACGGCGGGATCAAGAGCTTCTACAAAGTCGAACCGGAAAAAGAGCACGCGGCGACGCTGGATCATATCGTGGCTGCAACCGCCGGTTGAATGATGGGCACGCTGGCAGCGGCGCTGTCAGGAAAGAAAATCCCGACACCCGAGGAGCGCTATTGGGCCGATGTGGAAGGGGATATCAAAGCTGTGGACGGCGTTTTGAAGATAACGAATATCCGGGTGAAATATCATTTGAAGGTCCCGCCGGGCAGATCCGCAGATGCACAGGAGGCTTTTTCCTCCTACCTGGTGAAATGCCCGGCGGCCCAAAGCGTGATGGGCTGTATCAATATCCACGACGAGTTTTCGATCGAAGAAATGACCCAGTGATCGAATCCGAGAGCCGGCCGGGTCATCAAACCATTTGATGACCCGGTTGAATCAAATAGCCTCTTCCGAGATTCTATGAAGAGATCTGCTTGTAGGGTTCAGCCCTTCGGGACCATTCGCTGCCGGGAAAGCGGGAGGCCAGCGTATCATAGGCCCAGCGCAGTCCTTTCGGATCATGGCTCTTCCAGTATTTGGCAACACCCAGGTAAAAAACAGCCTCGGGGGCCGGCCCCGCAGCGGGGTGCTGCTCCGTGAGCGCTGTTAGCTCTTTAATGGCATCGTCGAAGCGGAAGCGGTTAAAGTGCATTTTCCCCTTACCGAGTTTCAAGTGCGCCAGAAAATCGTCGGTGGGGACGAAACCGACCACTCGATGATGCTCCTTTCCGGTTGCGTCGTGCACAATCAGAGTAGGTGTCCACACGATGTCGAACTGCTTCATGGCATCCGTGCGCTTGTCCCAAAAGCACTGGCTTTTTACCGGAACGAATTCGGTCTCGATGGTATGCCGGACCTTGTCCTCCGAATACGGACCCGTATTCATCGCCTGGCATCCCAGTCAGCCATCGAACCAAAAATCCTGAAAGATCGGTTTGCGGCTTTTCTCGGCTGATTTCAAGGCGCTTTGAAGCGATTTTTCCCAGATGATTTCAGACATGGTGGGCCTCCTTTAAAATGAGGTTATTTACGCAGCATGCATGCCTTTGCGCGCTCCGAACTCTTGCGCGACGCGACGCGTGCGCACCGGTGCCATTTCGAGGGGTTGTGAGCGAATTTATCGCAGTTTTCCATCTCGCCCACCAACCGGTCGTGTTCAATCGAACAGCAGCGTTTGGCCTTGATTACGAATTCGGTGCTCATGCTTCACCTCCTGGTGCCACGGGCAGAAAGCAAGCCTCTCCGCCCCATGGCCGTTTTCATCAAAAGTAGTTCCTCTCTCCACGCGGTCCAATAAGGTGAATCCTGTATTCCGCACTCCATGCAGCGAATCCGAAACGCTGGTATTTTGCTATGGAGATACCGCATGCGGCTGTTCGGGATGCCATCTTCTTCGGCCGGGGACGATGGCCTTTGGTATGGAAGCAGCAACGGCAGGGTCGACTAAAAGCCTTGGACGAGAGACAGCTGGCGCGCAGGCCTCGCCTTAATTCCCGTAGTCTCGCAAGGCCCCAAAAGAAGAGGGCCTCCAACCTTCAGTCGGAAACCCTCGGCGGCTGATCAGACGAAGAGTAACTACCAAATAGTGGACTTCCGGATTTTAGGAACCAGGGCACTGTCCGGTCAGAACGGAATATCGTCATCCGAAGGCGGCAGCCCCTGGCCTCCGAGCGATTCGCGAGGAGGAGCGCCACCACCGGAGCGCCCGCCGCCGGATTCCTTCGATCCCAGGAACTGGACATCCGAAGCGACGATCTCCGTCGAATAGCGCTTCACCCCGTCCTTGTCATCGTAAGAGCTGGTCTGGAGCCGGCCCTCCACATAAACCTGGCGGCCCTTAGATAGATATTCGCCGCAGATTTCCCCGAGTTTACCCCAGACTGTGATGCGGTGCCACTCGGTACGCTCTTTCTTCTCTCCGGTGTTTTTGTCTTTCCATTCCTCGGAGGTGGCGACACTGAATTTCGCAACAGCCGCTCCGCTGGGGGTATAACGGACCTCCGGGTCGTTCCCCAGACGACCGATGATGATGACCTTGTTGATGCCGGCCATAGCTCCTCCTCAATTTATTCGTTGTTCGGGTATTCAGACCCCTGGGTGCTGGGCGAACGCTCTAAATACCCAAACACCGAAACACCGCATACCCAAATCACCCCTCAAAGTCAATGCGGCGACCGTCTCGGCAGTGCGCCCTTTTGCGTCTCGTGCGCTGGACGA
>JALOPB010000458.1 GCA_025454115.1 Desulfobacterales bacterium
CGGAAGACGCCGATTTCGGCGATGCCGTCGTTGTTCCAGTCGCCGGTGACGGGCAGGTCTCCGGATTTGCCGAATCGATAGAGGCCGTCTGCGCCATTTACGTCCCACTGGCGATTGCCGTTGAGGTCCAGGAGCCATTCGCCGGTGCTGGGTCGGAAGAGCGCTATCGAGCAGCCGGTTGTTCCATCCTGAACCGAGGCGGTCGCGCTGCCGGAGGTGTTGTCGACCGTCGCACCGCTGCCGGTGTTTCCGCTGGTGATGCCAACGGACTGCCCCGAAAGGCTGACGCTACCGGTAGTTGTCGCGGATGCCGGCAGGGTCACCGAGCTGGGAGCCGCCTGCGGCCCGGCGGTGGCGGCCGCATTGGTTACGGTAAAGCCGATGGACAGGGGAGTGCCGGCCGTGCCGCCGGCCCCGGCCGCCGAGTAGGGCGTCGCCGTCAGGCTGTGACTGCCCAGGGCCGGCGTCCAGGCTTCGTAGTTGCCGCTGGTGTCACCCGCCAGGGCGTAGGGGGCTGCGCTTTCGGTCCTGAAATTTGTATTTCCATCCAGCGCAAACCGGACGCTGCCGACCGAGCCGCTCACGTCGGCCCGGATGTTGAGTTTGGTCCCGGTGACCGCCAGATTGATCACGCCCCCGTTCGTCAGCGGAGCGATATCCTGATCCGTGGTCGCGTTAACCAGCGTGAAGCTGGCCACCTTGGCCTGGCTGCTGCTACTGCCGCCGGACGCCACGCTGACGTTGACAGTGCCGCTGACCGTCGCCTGGCCGTTGGAGACGGTGACTTTCAAGGTGTAGCTGCCGGCGGCGGAGAAGGCCACCGCCGTGCTGGCGGCGGCCGCATTCGTAAAGGTGGCGGTGCCGGGACCGGCCGTCTTGCTCCAGGAATAGGTCAACGCGCCGGAGGCCGGATTGCTGGCCGTGACGCTCACCGTCGCGGATGCCGGCAGGGTCACCGAGCTGGGAGCCGCCTGCGGCCCGGCGGTGATCACCGGCGCGGAGCTGCCGGCTCGTTGCCGGCTTCGTCATATGCGGTGGCTGCAAAATAATAGGTCTGGCCTTCGGCCAGACCGGTTACCGTGTAGGTGGTGACATTGCGGACATCCAGGTGCGCGGAGTAGCTGCCGCTAGCCGTTCCGTAATGGATTTTATAGCCGGCCAGATCAGGCTCCGGGCTGGCGTCCCAAGCGAGAGTTACCTGAGCGGCCAATGCATGGGTGGCGATGCCGCCGGCTGCGATGCATAAAAAGATGGTCTTGAAAACCAAGATCCAAAAACGACAATTCAGTTTCAAAGCGGTCATGATGTCCTCCTGCGGTGAATCCAGCTTTTAAAACCCTGCGGCGATCATGTCCGATCGGTCTTGCTGGCAGGATTCTCAGTCCAATCGGTGAACGATAACCAACCGAAAATTAAACGGAATGGGTCGCTGAACGGGATGAACTGAAATCGGATTCACCGTAGAGGATGACAAATGCACTCCAGGCGAGAATCAGGATGTGGTAAAGAGGAATGCTGAGATGTTTCGACCGATTTTGTAAAAGAAGATGGTGATGGGCAATTGCAGCGGAATGTGTGACGAACATACGCTTGACCTCCGGAATCGAAATGGTGGAGGAAAGACCCCCGATCGATTCCGAAGGTTTTCCTCATCGACGCCTACGAGGTTAGCTGGAGGGCTAGGGCCGATAAGGTTGCCCATCGCCGCATGGCGATTCGCCCCGAAGAATTGGGTCCCCCGTTCTCCCTGGTACTGAGATTAGGCAAAAGAATATTACCCCGATGTGGGGTTCGCTGTCAAGGGGCTTTCTCGGGCTTTATCGGAACAATGTTTATTCGAGTGTTCCTCGCTTCTCTGGTTCGTTCTGTTTTTCTTGATCGCGGTCAGCTTCGGCCGTGAAGGCGCGAATGCGCCGGCCGTATTGCTTTTTCACCTCGGAAAGGTAATCCCAATCAAGTGGGCCTTTCCAGGTCACGACTTCGGAGAACCGCTTCGGAATATCGACCCGGTCGGAGTCATAGCCTGTCGCCATGCGCAGCCGCCAGCGTTCACACCGAATGCGCTCGGACACGTGCCGGATGTTATCCGCCAGACCATTATAGCCTACGGCGGATAGGCACTCGGCCAGGCGCGACTCGGTATAGACCCCGCGCGCAAAAAGACATGACACCATGGAGGTGAGAAAGCAGCGGCTGCGTTCATCTTCTGCGAGAAACTCGACGGCTTTGGCCGCATCCTTTTCGGTGTGTTTCTGGTCGAAGGAGTAGCCGCCGGTGTCCAGGTGCGAGTGACGGAGCCCGAGCGCCTGGGAGACGAAGAAGACTTCGCCGGTGGCGTACCCAGCCATTTCCTGCCCCAGCACGCAGGCGAAGTCCTTCCCGCCGAAACGCTCGGCGGCCCTCAGGGTGCCGGAAGCGAGCAGGCGGTAGAACTCATTTTCGCCGCGGGCGAGATGCCACATGGCCTGCTGATATGCGTCCGCATCGCCGAAGCGTAGGGGCACGATCGTTTCAGCCTTCGAGATCATTCCCTTCTGGCTAGCCTCCGTGGCCCAGGCAAGAGCCACGCCCGCGGACATGATGTCCAGGCCGACCTTGTCCGCCTCCTCCATGATATCCAGCGCGGCAAAGGGGTCGGTCACCGCGAGCATGCAGCCGGCGGCAAAGATCGGTTCATGATCGTAGGACACCTGGCGGTAGAGGTACTGGTTGGGCTCCATGAACTTCTCGCGCACAAAGCCGAGGTGGATGCAGCCGACCGGGCAGCCGGCGCAGGCGGCGTTGCGCAGCAGCGTCTTCTCCGCAAAATTCTCCCCGCTAATCTCAACGGCCGCCGGGTCGCAGGTCTGCTGCAGGTTGCGGAAAGGCAACGCCTTGATCTCATTCAGCACTACCACGTTCTCGGCCGTTCCCAGGTTATGATACTTGTGCATCATCTCGGTGCCGGTCAACATACCGTAGGCGTCCTGGAAAAGCGCAGGGTAGTCCTTGCCCTCCGGCAGCGGAAAAGAGCTGTCGCCCAGGATCCGGCACCGAGCCGGCCAAAGTGGCGATACGTGTCGACGATGACGCCGGCCATGGCCGAGAGGGCCTCGCCCGCCGGTCCGATGCGCAGGATGCTGCGGTGCCCGGCGCCGGGCACCATGCGCCGAAAGAGCTTGCCGGTGGCGTGGATGTCCAGTCCGCGCATGAAGTGCACATCCTTGAGTTCGATGCGGCGCGACCCGACAGACAGTAAACTCAG
>JALOPB010000148.1 GCA_025454115.1 Desulfobacterales bacterium
ACCCTCCTGCAGGAAAGAATTCACGTCCGTTGCAGAATACTTGCTGAAACAGTAGTACACCCCTTAAAGGAAGTCAATCGAAGCTGAAAGAAAGCGAAGCCCATTCAACAAGAAAGACCATGACCTCCATCGCTTTTTCTGATAGAGTGCAGCCGCACTTAGAAACGGCGAACCACCCGCCGGTCTTACGCCCCCAGTTGAATGGATATCTCATGCAAAGATGTAACGGTCATTCCTGCCCCGAACCTCTTCCAGTGCCGTGGAGGGAAGAGCTGAACGAGCCCCAACGTGCTGCCGTCGAGCACGCCGAGGGGCCATTGCTCGTCATCGCAGGGGCCGGCAGCGGGAAAACCCGCACCTTGACTCACCGGGTGGCACGGCTGGTCGCCGAAGGCGTTCACCCCGCAGCGATCTTGCTGCTGACCTTCACTCGCAAGGCATCCCAAGAGATGCTGCAACGGGCGGCGCGGTTGTTGGACCAGCGCTGTGAGCGGGTGTCCGGCGGCACATTCCATTCTTTCGCCAATCTGAAACTCCGCCAATACGCGGCACACGTCGGACTCGCACCCGACTTTGCCATTCTGGACCGTAACGATGCGGAGTCTCTCATCGGGCTGATCCGCAAAGAAGGCGACGGTGCGCCGCGGCAGCGGTCCTTACCGCGCAAGAATACGCTGGCGGACATTTTCAGCCGTGCCGCCAACAAGGTGCAGTCTGTTGAAGAGGTGGTCTTGGCCGATTATGTCCATCTGTGCGAACAGCTGGAAACGATCGTCGCCCTATGGGACTGTTACACCCAACGCAAGCGCGAACACCATTTTCTGGATTATGACGACCTGCTCGTCTGGTTCCAACGTCTGTTGCAGGATTTTCCGGAAGTTCGTCGTCGCATCTCCGCTTCCTATCGCTACATCATGGTCGATGAATACCAGGACACCAATCGGATCCAGGCCGATATCCTGCACCATTTGACCGATGCCAACCACAACATCATGGTCGTGGGCGATGACTCGCAAAGCATTTACGCCTTCCGCGGCGCCAACTTTCGCAACATCATCGATTTTCCCCAGCTCTTTCCGAAGGTGCGCGTCATCGGGCTGCAAGAAAACTACCGAAGCACCCAGCCGATCTTAAACTTGACCAACGCCGTCATTGAGCGTGCGCAAGAGAAATATTCCAAACATCTCTTCACTCGCAAATGCGGCGGATCGCTGCCCGAACTCATCGAGACCGAGGATGAGAACGTCCAATCGGTATACGTCGTGGAGCAGATCCAAAACCTAACGGCCCGTGGCGTGCGGTTGGAAGAGATCGCCGTTCTCTTCCGCGCCGGCTTTCATTCCTTCGATCTGGAAATCGAACTCAGCCGCCAGGGAATCCCCTTTATCAAAGTCGGCGGGTTTAAGTTCACCGAGTCGGCGCATATCAAGGACGTTTTGGCGCATCTGCGCGTGCTGGCCAATCCCTATGATCGCATCAGCTGGTACCGGGTATTGCAATTGGTCGAGAAAGTGGGCCCCCGCGGTGCCCAGCGCATTTATGAATCCATCCAGGACGGAGGGAGGGGCGTCAGCGGTCTCTTCTCTCTCAAGCTGAAGAACCCGGGGATCGACCGGCTGAGGGAGCTTTACCAATCCATGCATGCCAAGACGGTGTCGCTCCTGGAGATGGGGGTTGCGGTGGTCCGCTACTATCTGCCGATCCTAAAGCAGCTGTTCGACGACCACCCCAAGCGTGCGAAAGACCTCGATCAGCTGCTGGGCATTCTGGAACGCTATCGAAGCCTGGAGCATTTTCTGACCGACATGGCGCTGGAGCCTCCCAACATCAGCGCGGACGAAACGCTCTATACGGCCGGAAGTGACGATCGGCTAACCCTGTCTACGATTCATTCGGCCAAGGGTTTGGAGTGGCAAAGCGTCTTTGTCATCTGGGCCCTGGATGGCCGGTTTCCGTCCCTGCACGCCATGTCCAACGAGGAGGACATGGAAGAAGAGCTGCGTCTCATGTATGTAGCTGCAACTCGCGCCCGCGAAAACCTCTACTTCACCTACCCACGCCAGGTTTATGACCGCAGCCAGGGCATTCTTCTGAATCGTCCCTCGCGTTTCATTGACATGATCCCCGACGACATCCTGATGAAACGCTCGATCGGTTTCCCCGGGGTATCACAGCTCCGATGGTAAAACCGCAAGCGGCCATCACCCCCTTCAGGTTGATGGCCGCTTGCGGTTCAGTTATACCCAATTTTATACTGGCGTTGGCCGGAAAAAATTATTCGGTAAAAAACCCCCACCACACGAAAATGAAAAACGCCAGGATAGCAATCGCCGCCATCACATACCCTTTCAGGTTCGGCGGCTTTTCAGCTAACCCCAACCGGGTGACCGGTCCGACGCTCTTGCCGCAGGAATGGCACACTTTGGACGTCAGCGGCAGATAGGTGAAGCACTCCGGGCACTTCTTCGTCATGTGCGTGTGGGGCGACGGGGTCTTGGCGGTCTTAGATGAATCGGCCATCAAGTCTCCTGGCACTCATGCGCTGGGCGCGAAATTCAGCGCCGGTTGGATTTAAATCGGGTTGAAGTCCCTCTTTTGATCGACCTGGCTGCGGTCGCGCAGTTGGTTCATCCATGCTTCCCATGCCTTGAATTTCTTCTGTTGCAGCAAGCGCTCTATGATTTGGTTGCGCTCCTGCTCAAATCCCGCCATGTCCGGTGCCTGGCGCCCGCTGAAATGAATCACGGAATAGCCCTTGGATGTTTGGATCGGTTCGGATGGCAACGGCTGGCTCCTCGATCGCTCAAATGCCGTTCTGAGCATTTCAGGCTCGGGGCCTAGATCACCGATCGCATCGTTACGTTTAAGGAAACCCGATGCCCGCGGCGCCAGTCCGATCTTCTTTGCAGCCTGCTCCAACCCCACGCCGTTTTTCACGTCATCCAGAAGCACTTGCGCGTCTTTCCGGGCCTGATCGCGCTGTTTTTCCCGGATCAGGTCCTGTTTGACGCGGCTCTCCACGGCTGCCAGCTCGGGGGTTCGGGCCGGCCGGCTTTCAGTGACCTGCAGCAGATAGTACCCATCGCCGAAATCCTGGATCTCGCCCACGATGCCGGGGGGCAGCTGAAACGCCGCTTTTGCAAACGCGGCGCCCTGGGTGATTCCTTTTACCGGCCCGTTGCGACTGAAGAACTCCGTGATCTGCACCTCCCGCTGCCGGGCGGCCGCCGCTCCGGACAGATCGTTGGCGACCGAAGCGTCGTCGTAGACAGCCTCGGCATCATCGTATGCCAGGTTACGGGCTCTCTCGCTTTTAAGCAGGTTCTGGATGTCACCGCTTGCCTCCTCGACGCTGCGTGTACGTCCCTCGTTGACCTTTGCGACCTGAATCAGATGCCAACCGAAGCGGGTTCTGACCGGTTCGCTGATCTGACCGGGCGGGGTGGCGAACGCGACATCCCCGAAAGGCGGCACCATGGCTTCTTTGGGGAAGGACCCCAGGGCGCCTCCGCGCTCCCTGGTGCCGTCATCCTCGGAATACTGCTTGGCGAGTTGCGCGAAATCCTGGCCCTCTCGGGCCTGTTTCAGAATACCCTGGATCCGCTCGCGCGCCTTCTCGACCACCGCCGAATCGGCGTCAGCTGGAACCCGGATCAGGATGTGGCTGGCCTCCACGGTCGGAGCGATCACAAAGCGGTCCGGGTTGGCTGCGTAATATTCGCCGACTTCCTCCGGCGTGACGTGGATCTTTTCTTGGTAGGCCTCGGGAGCAAAACGAACAAACCGTACCTGGATCTCGGGCGGTGTCTGGTAGACATCTTTCATGCGTTCGAAGTACTGCGTAATCTCATCGGCGCTCACGGAAATATTCTTGTAGCGCTCGGCGTCGACCGTCACGAAGTCGAAAGCAACCGCAGCCTGATTCCATTGGTACCAACTTTCCGCCTCAGCTTCTGACACTTTAACCGTTTCCGTCACCAACCGCACTAGTTTTTCAACCAGCAGACTATCGCGTTGGCTCAATTCGAACGTTTCAGGGGTCATACGGTTGAGCGCAAGCAACTGCTGATATCGCCGGCGATCGAAAGCCCCCTCGCTCTGGAAGGCCGGCGTACTGCGGATCGACTGGGCCAGTTCCTCATCGGTCACCTTCATCTTCAAATGCTCGGCCGCCTGCTTCAAAAGCGTGCGATCGATCAGCTGTTCCATGGCGCGCTTGGGAACCTGCAGGGTCTTGAGCATCTCATCGCTGAGATTCGCCCCTAGGCTTTGCCGCGCCTGGTCCAGCAACCGGTTGTAAGCGTTGCGGTAATCCTCCAGGGATATGGATTCACCGTTCACCGTGGCTACGATTCCCTCCCGTTGACTGGTCCAACTGCCGACTCCCCAGAAAACGAATACCACCACAATGGCCCCGAGCAGGGCCTTGATCATCCAGGTGCCTGCGTGTTTGCGCATCAAATCAAGCATATGTCATTCTTTCCACTGCGACTTTTGTTTTCGATGGTTAGACGATCAACCGAATCGGCGTCTCACCCCGGCTGGTCTTGGTCCCGACCGTGCTGGAGCAGAAGGTGCAAAGGTATTCATACTTGTCCCCCTCCGGCAGCACCAGCAGCAGGCGCTTGCGCACGGGAACGGCCCTCTTGCAGCGAGGGCAATACAGTTCCGTGGCATCAAATTCTCTGTAGGCGCTTTGGTCGCGTGGGAGTCGCCCAGATGCTCGCGAGGGTTTTAGATACGGATTCACAGAGGCTCCTGCCTGTTTAAAGCCTGATTCGCACTTCTTGCGCCGCCTGACGCACAGCATCTTCTGATCGTATTAGGAACATTTATACATAACGAATTTTAACCTAATATATTTGTCTCTTAATTCCAAATTTGTCAATACTTGAAAAAAAATGATTGACACTCGCAACCGCGGTTGTTAAAAAATCAAAATTACGCACTGGGGCTGTAGCTCAGTTGGGAGAGCGCATGAATGGCATTCATGAGGCCAGGGGTTCGACCCCCCTCAGCTCCACCATGATTTCAATTAGTTAGCGGCCGTTCCCTTCGTCACCTCGGAAAATGTGACGTTTTTGTGACAGTCGCCGGCTTTAGCCGTCAGCCCGTTCAAAAGGTTGACGGCTTTCTTTTTGCTCTCCTGGGTCAGGTGGGCATAGCGGAGGGTCATGGCAAGGGACTTATGCCCAAGCAACTCTTGTACGTCTTTCAGGGTGCCGCCATGCAAAAGCACTTGGCTTGCAAATGTGTGCCGAAGGTCGTGAAAATGAAAATCCACAATCCCCGCCTTTTTTACTGCCGAGTTGAAACTGTGCTTGATGTTGTCGGCAATGGGCTTTCCTTGGTAGCTAAAAACATACTCATACTTCAACCCTTCCTTGCGCCGGATGTCCTTGAAAACAGCCTCTAATGCATCGGAAACAGGTATCTGCCGCGCCTCATTAGTCTTGGTCTTTTCCAGATAAATGAAACCGCTCCGGATCTGGTCCCACTTCAAGGATAGGATTTCGCCGCGCCTCATGCCGGTTAAAATCGCTGTTTCCACAACCGGCCGCAAGTGTGGCAGGCAAGCCCCTAAAAGCAGCTGAATTTCGTCTCCGTTCAAAAACCTAAGCCGCTTGTTGTTTTCCTTCAGAATCAGGGACTGACCCCGTTCAAACGGAGATCGTTCCAAAAGCTGCCATTCGACCGCTTTTTTGAAAAGATGATGAAGGCAGGCGAGTTCACGGTTAATGCTGGCATCCTTACGAAAACCCCGGACAATCACAACCTTTTTCCGCTTGCTGGTCACAGGCTTTGATTTGAGGGTGTTCCGGTAGGTTTCTAAATGAACAAAACGGATGTTATCAAGCAGAGTATCCGCGCCGAAATACTCCTTGAAATTTTCAAGATACCGGCCCTTGTTTTGAAAACTGCGCTGAGGGCTGAAATTTTCCTCATACCTCTTGCACAACTCCGCCAAGGTGGTTTTGCACTCCGGTTTCACGTCGAGATAACGCCCTTCGGCAATAAGGGAAACCCGTTTCCCCAGCTCTGCCGCCGCCTCCTTGCGGGTTTTGAACGACTGCCGCACACGCTTTCCGCCAGGATCAAGATAATCAATCTGCCATGAATCCCCGCGCTTTCGAATAGCCATGTTTACCCCCTTTCGTTTTTCTTGTTGCTTGCTTCTGGCCAGGGCGGTTCAAGTTTGTAGTATTGAATCAATGCCTCTTCTATAACCCGCCCACCGGAGCGTCCCTGAGATTTGATCCAGTCGACAATCCACTGGGGCAGGCGGAAATCTGTCAGGCTCACCCGCTTAAAAAGCGGAGGTATCGTTGACCCTTTTGGTCTACCGCTACCCTTCCTTGATCCCCCACGGCCTGATTTGAATTTAATTTTTTTCATTGGCCTTAATACTTTTAGATTTTTTGTAATGTCATTATATCAGCATGATATAAAATTTCAAGTGGAAAATTTTTCGCTTCTTGTTCCAAGCAGCTCAATTTGAATAAGGTTATCCAAATACGCTTTTGTCGCGGCGGTTCTCCTGTTCCGATTTGGGTCATTTAGTCCTTTCACCTATGTAGAAATAAGTCCTTAGATGAATGTAATATTTTTCCCAAACAATCCCCGTCGATTCGCTCTTGGCTTTAACTATTTGTATTTAGGGCGCTTTAAAAAAATTTGCATAGCAAAAATATTGTACGATTTTTGCATATATTAACAAGTTCAGACTTTATCAGTTGCTGACCATCCGAGACCGAAGGGACTTCAGGATGGAAAAAATTTTCTTTTTCACTTTAGAGCCAAGTTGCCCAATGGGTAGCTTGGCTTTTTATTGGCCAGGCAGGAGAGAAGGAGGATAAATGAAAAAATATTTATCGAGTTTTTTATTATTTTGTTTTTTAATAATTGGTGTCCCAGTATTCTCGATTGCCGCACTTATTGATCTTGGAAACGGTGTCTTACAAGATGATAGAAACACCGAAAATAGCTATGATGACCAGTATTGGATTCAAGATTTGAATTTATTTAAAAACATGACCTATAATGAGCAAATTGCAGCAATAGCTAATCTCACTATCACAGGATTTACCAGTGCAACGAATTGGCGTATGGCCACATATTCAGATCTTGTCAATTTAGAATCCTTATATCCTATGTGGTCAAATACATCGACAATCGCCGACGCTTTTACACCAACAGAGACTTTCGGTGGCCATCCATACTGGTCTGCACGGTACGATAGAGAGTTTTATTCAAGCAATCCAAGCGATCCTAATGCTCCATATCACTATGAGGCTAATATTTGGTTAAATTCAGATTTAATTTACAGTTGGGGATTAAATGTAGGTATAAGTGATTCAATTATTTCCGTAGGAGCATTTGTCACCGCGAATGCTTCGCCTGCGCCTGTTCCAGAACCGACTTCCATGCTAATTT
>JALOPB010000149.1 GCA_025454115.1 Desulfobacterales bacterium
GCTGCGCGGATTCGGGCTGCTGCGTTACATGATCTTCATCAAGGCTTACGTCGCTGCCTTTTACCTGCCGGAAAGCGTGCGATCGGAGGACGCCCTGACGGACGTGCCCAAACACTTGGAGATCGAGTACTTCCACCCCATCGCCGCCCAGGATTTTGGCAAGGCCACCAGTGCGTCGATTTCGCAAAACACCAGTCTGGTGACCTACCAGGGATTGAAACCGAGGGTCGACGAGTTGAACGCGCTTTACAGGGACATCGCTCCGGGCGACCGTTATGCGCTGACCTACATGCCCGGCCGAGGCACGACCCTCTCCTGGAACGGCCAGCCGTTGGGGACCGTCGCTGGCCGCGAATTCGCAGCCGCGCTTTTCGGCATCTGGCTGGGATCCAACCCTCTCGACAGCAACCTCAAGGATCTTCTGCTGGGGGAATGATGGCCGAAACGGTTGCGGAACGCGTGCCGGTGATGAAGAAATTGGCCTATGCGGCCCCGGCCTTCGCCCTAGCGGTGGTGGGAATCCCGGTCTATGTCTACCTGCCGAAGTTCTACACCGACGTGGTGGGCATCGAGATCACGGCGCTGGGATACATCCTGGCCGGCGTGCGCATCTTCGACGCCGTCACCGATCCGCCCATGGGTTACATCACCGACCGCACGGTTTCGCGATTCGGGCGCCGCCGGCCCTACATCGCGGCCGGTGCCGTTCTCGTGGCGCTGTTCATCTATCTTCTGTTCAACCCCCTTCAGGCTTCGCCCCTGTTCGAAACGGTCTGGTTCGGCGTCTGCATTTACGCCCTGTTCCTGTTTTGGACCGTGGTGACGGTCCCTTATGAATCCCTGGGGCCGGAGATCACGTTCGATTACAACGAGCGCAATGCGCTCTTCGGCCTGCGCGACGGTCTTCTCATTGCCGGGACCCTGGCCGCCGCGGCCTCGCCGGCCGCGGTTCAGGCTGCGTTCGGGCTGGCGGCCGACGCCGAGGGGGAGCGCACTAAATTTTTCTGGATCGCCGTGATCTACGCGCCCCTGGTCGTCGGCAGCGCCTGGTGGTGCGTGCTGGCCATTCGCGAACGGCCGATGCCGGCGGCCTCCGCCGCCGGGGTGTGGAAGGGGCTGCGGCTGGTCTTTCGCAACCGGCCTTTCATGATTCTGATCACCGCCTACACGATCAGCGCCATCGGCAACAACCTGCCGGCGACCCTGTACGTCCAATACGTGCTGGAGTCGCCGCATGCCGACTTTTTCCTGCTGCTGTACTTCATGACCGGCATCGTGTTTCTGCCGGGCTGGGTGTTCCTGGCGCGCCGCATCGGCAAAAAGAGCGCCTGGCTGCTGTCGATTGCGGTCAATACAGGTGCCTTTATCGGAGTGTTCTTCCTCGGTCCGGGGGACGCGGCCATTTACGGCGTGCTGGTCTTTCTATCCGGGATCGGGCTGGGAGCCACGCTGGCGCTGCCTTCCTCGATCCAGGCCGACGTCATCGATTACGATGAACTGCTCACCGGCGAACGGCGGGAGGGCCGCTACATCGGATTGTGGTCCATCGCCAAGAAGCTGGCCGCGGCGGTCGGTGTGGGCGCGGGCTTGTCGATCCTGGGCCTGGCCGGCTACGTCCCGAACGCTCAGCAGCCCGAAGAGGTTCGGCTGGCCCTGCGGGTCCTGTATGCGCTGGTGCCGTCGGTGTGCAACCTGGCGGCCCTGGCCATCGCGTTGGCCTATCCGATTTCGGGCGCCGTGCATCAACGAATCCTGGATGGCATCGAACGCCGAAATAATAAGGAAGCCGTCGCGGACCCGCTCAGGCCGGGTGCCGTTATTCTGCCGGAGGGTTAAACGCATGGAGTTGAATTGGGGCATACTCGGTTGGAACTTGGCGGCATTGGTCATCCTCATGACGCTGGGCTGGCTGGTGAGCCTGCCCAACCGCAACGTCACGGTCGTTGACAGCCTCTGGGGACTCGGTTTCGTGCTTGCGGCCTGGGTGACCTTCGCGTTGGCCGACGGCTTCTCCGGCCGCCGCTGGCTCGTGACGGTGCTGACCACCTTATGGGGCCTGAGGCTGTGCGCGTATCTCAGCTATCGCAACTGGGGCAAGGGCGAGGACCCGCGCTACGGCAAATGGCGGGAAGCGAGCGGGGATAATTTCTGGATCGTCAGCCTGTTCAAGGTCTTCTGGCTGCAGGCGATTTTTCTCTGGGCGATTGCGCTGGTCGTTCAAGTCCCCCAAATGGCACCCCAGCCGGCGCATTTCACCGTCTGGGACGGGTTGGGAGCCGCGGTCTGGCTGACCGGGTTCGTGTTCGAGAGCGTTGCCGATCGGCAGCTGCAGCGTTTCAAGGCCGATCCCAATAACAAGGGGCAAGTCATGGATCGCGGGCTCTGGCGCTGTTCCCGACATCCGAACTATTTCGGCGAATGCCTGATCTGGTGGGGGCTTTTCCTGATTGCCTTTTCTGTGCCGGGAGGCCTTTGGACCGTGATCAGCCCGATCATCATTACGCTCGTGCTGCTGAAGATGACCGGCGTCCCGCTGACCGAACGCACCACCATGGAGCGCCGGCCCGGCTACCGGGATTACATGCGCCGGACCAGCACCTTCATTCCCTGGTTGCCTAGAAAGCCTTAAAATCGATTTTCCCGCTCAAGACTGCGGCCCCGTACTCCATTTCGCGATGATGTTGTGTGCTTAGAAAAGTATGGCATGTTAGGGTCCTACGTAACATTGATTGGTGCGTCCTTTGTTTTCTTTCAAAAAGTGATCTGTGGGTGAATGACCAACCTTCGCTCAATAAATTCCTGTCGAGGTAAAAATTGACTGATAAATTCTGGCACAGCCTCTCGCTCAACGACGTCGTCGGATCGTTGCAGACGGATCTTATTTCCGGACTTGACCCTGAGAACGCCATTCGTCGCTTGGCTGAATTCGGGCCCAATCGACTGACGCCAGCCAAGACTCAGGGGCCGCTTCTGAGGTTCCTGCTTCAGTTTTATCAGCCGCTGGTGATGATTCTGCTGGCTGCAACCGTCGTGACGCTTGCTGTCGGCGAATACATCGACGCCGGAGTCATTTTTGCCGTCATCCTGGCCAACGCCGCCATCGGCTTTGCCCAGGAGTCCAAGGCGCTCAAGGCCATCGATGCCTTGGCACGGTCCATGACCAGCTCGGCGCTCGCTGTTCGCGGCGGCGAGCGGAAACGAATTGCCGCTGAAAACCTCGTGCCCGGCGATATCGTCATCCTCCAGTCCGGCGACAAAGTGCCGGCCGATCTGCGACTGTTCGAGTGCCGCGAGCTGCGTATCGCCGAAAGCGCTCTGACCGGTGAAAGCCTGCCAGTGCCCAAGGAGGATGCTCCGGTGGATGAGTCGACGTTGCTCGCCGACCGACATAATATCGCGTATTCCTCCACCTTGGTCATCCACGGCGCCGGCAAGGGAGTGGTGGTTGCCACCGGGGACCAGTCCGAGATCGGGCGGATCAACCGCATGATCGCATCCGCTGACGCCATCGACACACCGCTCACGCGAAAAATAAAGCACTTCAGCGGGGTCATGCTTTACGTCATCCTTGCGCTTTCGGCCGTTACTTTTCTGGCCGGCTACCTGCACGGCCACCACTGGATAGATATGTTTATGGCCTCGGTGGCACTCGCCGTGAGCGCCATTCCGGAGGGACTGCCGGCGGCGTTGACCATCACGCTGGCCATCGGCGTCGGCCGGATGGCCAAGCGGAACGCCATCATCCGCAAGCTGCCGGCTGTAGAAACACTGGGAAGCACCACCGTCATCTGTTCCGACAAAACCGGCACACTCACGCAGAACCAGATGACCGTGACGCAGATGTTCGCAGGCGGAGCCCGGTACAACGTCTCCGGCGTCGGCTATTCGCCTGAAGGTCAAATTACGTCCGAAGACACCAGTCTGCCGCCCGAAACCAATCAGGCGCTGAAAGAACTTCTGACGGCGGGTGTACTCTGCAACGACTCCCAGCTGCTGAAGGCCGAGCAGGGCTATCGCGTTGAAGGGGATCCCACCGAGGCCGCGCTGATCGCTGCCGCTTCAAAGTTCGGCATGAGAACTGAAGATGTTTCGCGTCGATTGCCCCGCATCGACGCCATCCCGTTCGAATCGGCACGGCAATACATGGCGACGCTTCACGATCCAGGCCCTGGTCGATCCAAACTGATGTATATCAAAGGATCGATCGAAAGCATCTGCATGAACTGCAGCCTCGGATTCGGAAACGACGGCGCCCCAACGGTTGTGGACGCGCGCGAGATTCACGGGGTGGTGGAGGAAATGGCCGCGGCCGGCTTGCGGGTCCTCGCGTTCGCCTGCAAGGAGATGCCGCCGGACACCATCCGCATCCAGCATGAGGACGTGGCCGAAGGGCTTCAGTTCATCGGCTTGCAGGGAATGATCGACCCCCCGCGTCCGGAGGCCCAAAAGGCGGTTCAGGATTGCCAGCGGGCGGGTGTGCTGGTCAAGATGATCACCGGCGATCACGCCGGAACGGCCGCCGCAATCGGCCGTCAACTCGGGCTTTGCAGAGATTCATGTTCCATGCACACCAAAGAGGTTCTGACCGGCCGGAATCTTGCCGATTTTTCGGATGTGCAACTGGTGGATGCGGCCGAGCATACGGCGGTCTTTGCGCGGGTGACGCCGGAGCAAAAGCTGCGGCTGGTGGAAGCGCTTCAGCGACGGCAGCACGTTGTGGCTATGACCGGTGATGGGGTCAACGACGCTCCGGCGCTCAAGAAGGCCGACATCGGAGTTGCCATGGGCATCAACGGCACAGAAGTTTCCAAGGAAGCTGCCGACATGATCCTCACCGACGACAATTTCGCGACCATCGAAGCGGCCGTGGAAGAGGGCCGGGGGGTATTCGACAATCTGACCAAGTTCATTACTTGGACGTTGCCCACAAACGGTGGTGAATCGCTCGCGCTCATGGTGGCGATTTTTTTCGGCCTCGATCTTCCGGTGCTGCCGCTGCAGATCCTGTGGATCAACATGACCACCGCCGTGCTGCTGGGATTGATGCTGGCCTTCGAACCCAAGGAGCCCGGGATAATGGAGCGCAGCCCGCGAGACCCAAAAGCACCGATATTGACCGGCCCCTTGGTATTTCGCATATCGCTGGTAAGCGTGTTGCTCATGCTGGGTGCCTTCGGGCTTTTCGAATTGGAGATGGCCCGGGGCGGAAATTTAGACCTGGCGAGAACCTTGGCGGTGAATCTTCTTATTTTCGGAGAGCTGTTCTACCTCTTCAACTGCCGCTCGCTCACGCGGCCGATTCGGGACTTGGGCCTTTTCTCAAATTCGTGGGTCTGGGGAGGGGTGCTGACCATGGTGGCGCTGCAAATGGTCTACACCTACGTCCCACTTTTTAACAGAGTTTTCGGCAGCCATCCGATGAGCGTCGTCGACTGGGCGTGCGTTTTAGGGTTCAGCCTTCTGATTAGCCTGATCGTAACGGCTGAAAAAGCGATTCGATTTCGACGGCAACCGGTATCTCCGGGAGCTTTCCGGAAATAGAGGAGACCATTTCATGCTACTGGAGATAGCTGAGCGCGGTATTCTTCCGGACACGCTGATCCGGATGGGGATTCGGATGCTGGACCGGCTTCGCTTGATGACGGAAGCCCGGCCGGATTGTGAAGCCACGCTGCGGGCCAAGCAGGATTTTCTCGCCCGCATGCGTCAAGGTCCGGTGGCGCTGGTGCCGGAGATGGCCAACCTCCAGCACTACGAGGTTCCGCCGGAATTCTTCCAAAAGGTGCTGGGGAAAAACCTCAAATACAGCGGTTGCTGGTGGCCGGCCGGCGTGGACAGCCTGGATGCGGCCGAGGATGCCATGCTCGATCTCTACGGCCGGCGGGCCGAGCTTTCGGACGGCCAGCAGGTCCTGGAATTGGGCTGCGGCTGGGGTTCGCTGACCCTTTGGCTGGCGGCGCGGTATCCCAGCAGCCGCATCACGGCCGTGTCCAATTCCGCTCCGCAGGGCCGGTTCATCCGCGAAACGGCGGCGGCCCGCGGCCTGTCCAATGTCGAAGTCGTGACGGCCGACATGAACCACTTCGCGACCGAGAGGCGATTTGAACGGGTGATCTCGGTCGAGATGTTCGAGCACATGCGCAACTGGCCACTCCTGCTCGAGCGCATCCATGGCTGGCTCACGCCCGGCGGCAAGCTTTTCATTCACATCTTCACCCACCGCCGTTTTGCCTATGCGTTCGAGACCGAAGGGGCGGATAATTGGATGGGCCGCTATTTCTTCTCAGGCGGCATGATGCCCTCGGACGACCTGCTGCTATACTGCCAAGATCACCTGGCGGTCGAAGCGCACTGGCGCGTGGACGGCCGGCACTACCAGAAGACCGCGGAAGCCTGGCTGGCCAACATGGATGCCCGCAGAGACGAGATCCTGCCGGTGCTGGCAGGCGTCTACGGCGCCAGCCAGGCCGAGCGCTGGTTCCAGCGCTGGCGCATCTTTTTCATGGCCTGCGGCGAGCTGTGGGGCTTTCGGAAGGGCCAGGAGTGGCTGGTGTCGCATTACCGTCTGCGGCGGCGAGACGTTTGAGAAGGCTCTGGCGAAAGGGTTCAGGGTTCGGGGTTCAGGAAATCTACGAGGGCATGCGACATATGGCCTATCCTTTCTCCGCGCGGCTATACCGGACAAGCGCCAATCAGACGCCAGAAACTACTCTCTTTGAATCTTTTTTTTGTCCTTGGACGTCTGCTGAACCCCGAACCCTGAACCCTGTTATCCCACTAATGGCGCGCCAGCGCCGGCAAAATGGGTTCCCTCCGACACATGGGCTTCAAAAAAAGAACCTGCACATCCCCCAGGTAGCGCTCGGCAAACCCTCCCTCGCAGTAGCACAGATAAAATTCCCACATGCGGATGAAGGCGTCCGGGAAGCCGAGATCCCTGACCCGATCGATGTTGTGAAAGAAATTCTCCCGCCACAGCCTCAAGGTCCTAGCATAGTGCGCCGTGATGTCCTCAAGGTGGAAGATTCTCAAATCGGTTCTTTCTGCCACCGCCATTGAGATCGCGGTGACGGAGGGGATGCAGCTGCCCGGGAAGATGTAGCGTTTGATGAAATCGACGTTGTGCTTGTGCCAATCGAACACCTGGTCCCGGATGGTGATGGCCTGCAACAGCATCTGGCCGTCGGGTTTCAGGCGATTGCTGCAGACCAGGAAGAACTCCTCAAGGAATTGATGCCCGACGGCTTCGATCATCTCGATCGAGACCAGCTTGTCGAAGGTGCCGGTGAGGTCGCGGTAGTCCTGCTTGAGCAGCGTGATCCGGTCGGATAGGCCGGCCGCCGCGAAGCGCTGCCCGGCCATCTCGTGCTGCCGGTCGGAAATGGTTGTGGTGGTCACCCGGCAGCCGTAATGCGCTGCAGCGTGGATCGCGAACCCGCCCCAGCCCGCTCCGATCTCCAGCACGTGATCGGCCGGCGACAGCTCCAGCTTGCGGCAGATGCGGTCGTACTTGGCGATGGAAGCCTCCTGCAGGCTGCTGTCCGGCCGTTCGAAGATGCCGCAGGAGTAGGTCATGGTATCATCCAAGAACAACTGGTAAAAATCGTTGCCCAGGTCGTAGTGGGCGATGATGTTGCGGCGGCTCCCCTCCCGGGTGTTTTTCTTCGAGGCATGGAAATACTTGTAAAGCGGGGTCATGATGCGGGCGAACCCCTTGTCCATGCCGCTGAAGAGCTCGGGGTGCAAGGCGAAGATGCGGATTACGGCGGTGAGGTCGTTGGTGGACCAAAACCCCGACATGTAGGCTTCACCGGCTCCGATCGTCCCGCCGAACAGGCAGTCTCCGTAAAAGCGTTGATGATGAACCGTCAGGGTCGCTTCGAGGGGGAACCGCTCGGATGCCCGGCCGAACGCATGGCGTTCGGTTCCATCGACGAGGTGCAGCCGGCCTCGTTCGAGCCCCTGCAGCAGTTTTAAGAGGATCCCGCGTGAAAAGCGGTCCAACGATCGTGCTTTCCGGGTCTGCAGCAACGGGGCTTCGGTCGGGATGATATGCTCCGTCATGGCAATGGCCTTTCCGCCGCCGGGGGGCGTTTGCGGGGGTGGGGGTAGAAGGGCGCCCCCTTGAGCGAGAGGCGCGCGGCCTGCCAGTAGATCATGGCGACCACCTTGACCGTCATCAGGGGGTAACTCATCAGCACCCGCCCCAGGCTGCGGCGGCTGATCTCGCGGCGTTTGAGGTCCAGGCTGGCGTCGAAGATCTTGCGCTGGCTGCGGTAGTCGATCATGTGGACGTTCAGGACATCGCGCGGCTCCCGGAACCGCCAATCATAGTGGATGTCCATGTCGATGAACGGCGATACGTGAAAGGCCTTTGCAAACCGGTGGCGGCGCCAGTCCGGCAGGGGATGTTCGTTCCGGCTGTGGTCCATCACGAGCCAAGGCGTGTTGTGGATCTCGACGACGATGGTTTCGACCCGTCGGTCCGAGTCGTCCCAGCAGTAGTAGAAGCTGGCCGGGTTGAAGCAGTGGCCGAAATAGCGCAGGTGGCAGAGCAGGCGGATCGGGCCGTCAGGCCTCCGGCCCGTGCGGTCCTGGACGAGATCGCGCAGCGCCCGATCGAGAGGAACCCTCGGGTCTCCGAAGTGGTCTTCCCGGCGGAACCAGGCGAGGTTGGGCCGTCCGCAGGACCATAAAGGGTGACAGGAGAAAACCTGGCTGAGTTCGGCAAGGTCCAGATACATGAGGAAGATCCGGTAGCGGAACTCGTTCTTCACCGGTGTAAACCGGCGGTGCCGAATGGTGCCTTCGTAAATGCAGCTCTTCACTCCAATCCCTTCCCGAAATGCCGGCAGACCTCGAGAGCGCTGTTGACGCCGTCCTCGTGGAACCCATAGCCCCAGTAGGCTCCGGCGAAATAGGTGCGGTTGAAGCCGTTGATCTCCTTCAGACGCCCGCGGGCAGCCTGGCTTTCGGGGCAGTAGACCGGATGATGGTAAACCATTCTGCGGATGATCTTCGACGGCTCCAGGCGGGATTCCAAATTCAGGGAGACGCAGAACTCCACCGGCGCCCGAAGGCTCTGGAGGATGTTCATGTCATAGGTCACCGCAACCCGCCCCAACTCTCTCTTGGGAATATGGTAGTTCCAGCTGGCCCAGGCCGCTTTGCGTTTCGGCAAAACAGAGGTGTCGGTGTGGAGCACGGTGTGGTTCTCCTGGTAGCGGATGGCTCCGAGGATGTCGCGCTCAGCGTCTGATGGGTCGGCCAGCAGCGCCAGGGCCTGGTCGCTGTGGGTGGCGACGATCGCCGAATCGAAGCGCTCGGGCGCTGCGCCGGCGGCGGCCACCTCGACGTGATCGAATTGCCGCCGGAGGAATTCCACCGGGCGATTGACCCGCAGGTTGTCTTTGAACGGACGCGTGATGGGTTCGATATAGCTTCTGGATCCGCCGCGGATCGTGAGCCAGAGCGGCTGGTCGCGCACGTTGAGAAAGCCGTGGTTCTTGAAAAACTGGGCGAAATGACGCGCCGGAAACCGATCGAATTGCTTGGGATCGGCCGACCAGATGGCCTCACCCATGGGAATGATGAAGTGGTCGATAAACGAACGGGAATATCCCTTGAGCTTCAAATAATGTTCCAGAGTAAGGTCATCTTCGACGGCTGCCAGCCCACGCCGAGACGCTTCATCAGCTTGATGAAATTCGGGTAAGTCGCCTGGTTGAAAACGATGAAACCGGTGTTCACCGCATAGCTCTTTCCGTCCCAGTTCACATCCACCGTGTTGGTATGGCCGCCGATGTAGTCCGCGGACTCGAACACTACGACCTCGTGCTCGTCGCTGAGGAGGTAGGCGGCCGTGAGGCCCGATATGCCGCTGCCGATGATGGCGATTCTCATGTGGGGTTCCTATGTTTCAGAGAGATCCGGACGATCGGCGGGTCGGAGGACATGCTCCGGCACTGGCCGCAGACCCCAGACGATTCCCATCCAGGACATCAGTTTGAGAAGATAGTACGTTATGTCGAATTCCCACCAGAAAAACCCCTGGCGGGCGGAAATGGCATAATGATGGTGGTTGTTGTGCCAGCCCTCGCCCAGGGTGATCAGGGCCAGAAAAGCGTTGTTGCGGCTGGTGTCAGGAGTGGGATAGCGCCGGCGGCCGAACATGTGA
>JALOPB010000009.1 GCA_025454115.1 Desulfobacterales bacterium
AGCTGTCGCGCCAGCGGCAGCGCTGGGTAGCTAAGTTCGGAAAGGATAACCGCTGAAAGCATCTAAGCGGGAAACCTACCCCAAGATCAGATATCCCTCCTGTTAGGAAACTAGCAGGACTAAAGGCCCCTCGAAGACTACGAGGTTGATAGGCCAGGTGTGTAAGTGCGGTAACGCATTTAGCTTACTGGTACTAATCGGCCGTGCGGCTTGGCCACAAAATAACTTACACGACCGCTGAACGCTTCAGGCGCAATCGCATATGAATTGTCAGATCATAATGCCAGACTACGCTTTTCGGTGACTATAGCGAAGAGGCAACACCCGTTCCCATCCCGAACACGGAAGTTAAGCTCTTCAGCGCCGATGGTACTGCACGGAGTCCCGTGTGGGAGAGTAGGTCCCTATCCATTTTAAACCAAAGCGTTTGCCTCGTTCCAACATTTTCGACCCTATTTAATCGTTTCTGGCGTCATAATTGCATAAATTGATTGATTAATGGATTAACCCGGCTAAATTTAAAAATATAGTTCGGGATAAGCGTTTTCCTTCGGTGATGGCCGGCGCGAGTTGAATAATTGCATCTTACTGTAATTAATTAGTTTTAATTTAATTCTAATGGTTACCCGGGGTCTCAAAACAAAAATTACCATTAACCTTGCGATGTTGCTGCTGCTGGGCATGATATCGATCGATCTCGTCACGATGGTGACAGCCCAACGCAATTTGATCCGCTCAGAGATTTCTAAAGGAAGGGCTGTCGCAGGGCTGATCGCCTCGTATCTGATCGAGCAGGCTGCCTGGGACAATCAACTACCTTATTCCGAATTAAGAAACAAAATTGGATCTGCACTCACTGAATCAGGTGCGACTTGTTTTGTTTTGGTCGACCGCAATCACCGACGAATCAGCTTTGGTTTGAATCGCAGCGCTCCTGAGGAAGCGATTGCGTCCTATATCGAGCAGGCCCTGGTCAGCGGAACAGACGGTGTTCATTTTTATGGCAGCACCTTCGGATTTTTCTGGATGCAGCATGAATACCTTGTGATTACGACTCCCCTTCGAGCAAATGGAAAATTAGTAGCTGGTTTTGGTCTGGTGTTCTCATTAGAAGGAATTTACCGGTCGTTAAGGAGCTCACAGCAGATTCTGTTTCTTTATATCTTCGTCAATATGGTTCTACTCGTATTGATGGGTGTCTATCGTGTCGTAAAATTGTATCTTCAACCGTTGGCCCGGCTGGCGCAACGCGCAGAAGACTATAAGGAGGATGATGCGATTCTGTTTGCCGTTCGGAAAGAGGACAACGAACTTCAGCGTCTGTCGTCATCCTTGAACGGATTGATGCGGCGGCTTTCGGCCGACAAGATGAAACTGCGTGATACTGTGGCTTCGCTCGAAACCGCCAACGCCGAACTGAAGAGAGCTCAAACCGAAATCATTCGCGCTGAAAAGCTAGCATCGGTTGGAAGGTTGTCTGCCGGCATTGCGCACGAGATCGGAAATCCTATTGGTATCGTGACCGGATATCTTGAATTGTTGAAACATCAGGAGATTTCCGAGGAAGAGCGGGTCGAATTTCTGAATCGAGCGCAGCAGGAAATTGAGCGAATCAGCACCATCATTCGACAATTGCTTGAGATTTCACGACCCACTTCAGGCAGCTGCCAATCATTTTCGGTTCATTCCCTCATTGAGGATATGGTCGACGGTTTGAACCTGCAGCCGTTCATGGCCAACCTCCGACTGCTGCCTGCTCTTCAGGCGCAAAACGATATCGCCCAGATCGATTCAAACCAACTGCGACAGGTTTTCCTGAACCTGATCATCAACGCCGCGGATGCGGTTTCGGAAAAGGGGCCTGAATCGCACGGCGAACTGGTCATCGGTACCGAGAACGCACTGGTCGCAGAGGATGTTTCCGGAAAAGCCCGCAACTGGCTTCATATCCATTTCAAAGATGACGGCTGCGGAATTCCCGCCGATCACCTCGATAGTGTTTTCGACCCATTCTTCACGACCAAGGAACCCGGGAAAGGGACCGGCCTGGGCCTTGCCGTAAGCTTCATGATCATGCAAGGCGCCGGCGGTACCCTGCGCGCCGAGAGCGCCGTCGGTGAAGGGACGGTCATGACCGTTTCGTTGCCTGTGGTCACCGATTCTGAAGAGGCGAAGCCTATCTACCGTTCGCTGAGCGAACCAAGCGATGCTGGTTCCGAGTGATCTCGCTGCATGCGGACGAATGGCAGGAGAGGAAACAGCGTGAGAACAGACGGCGGAACTGCAGGGTCAGGGATTCGGCCGGCTCATAAGGAAGACCTATCGGATGGAAGCCGATAACGAAAAGCAAAATATTTTAGTAATCGACGACGAAGCCAACATGTGTCATATGCTGACAGCCGTGCTGAGAAAAGCGGGATATGATGTGGATTCCGCATCCGATGGGCAGGCCGGGCTGATGCAATTGCAGCGCTGCGCTTATGACTACATCCTGTGCGACGTCAAGATGCCGGTCTTGGGCGGCATGGGCTTCTTGAAGGCCGCCGGCAACCTGATCGGGTCTAGCACGGTGATCATGATGTCCGCCTACGGCAGCATCGACTCCGCCATCGAGGCCATGAAGCTCGGCGCATACGACTACATCTCGAAACCCTTTAAATCTGATGAAGTGCTCTTGGCGCTGCGAAAAGCAGAAGAACGTGAACGGCTGAAAAAGGAGAACCGGCAGCTCAGGGCGCGGATCCGTGAAATTGAAAAAGACTACCGGTTCGGTCGGCTGGTTGCGCGCAGTGCGGCCATGGCAGCGGTTTTTGAGTTGGCTCAGAAGGCTGCGCGATATTCCACGACCGTACTGATCCTTGGAGAGAGCGGGACCGGAAAAGAGTTAATTGCGCGCGGGATCCATTTCGAGGGCGAACGCGCTGCGATGCCCATGGTTCCTGTCAACTGCGGCGGCATTCCAGAGCAATTGCTTGAAAGCGAGCTATTCGGCTACAAGAAGGGAGCCTTCACCGGCGCCGACCGCAACAAAAAAGGGTTATTCCAGGAAGCGGACGGAGGGACCATCTTTTTAGACGAAATCGGCGAGCTGCCGCTTTCGCTGCAAGTTAAGCTTCTGCGGGTTTTACAAGAAAACGAAATCCGCCCGGTGGGCGATTCGCGGCATACGCAGGTTAATGTGCGGGTGGTGGCTGCAACCGCCAAAGACTTGGCCGAAGAAGTGAAGCGCGGATTGTTTCGCGAAGATCTCTACTATCGGCTGAACGTGCTCACCATCAGCCTGCCGCCGTTGCGCCAGCGGCCGGAAGACATTCCTCATTTATGCCGGTATTTTCTCGAACGATTCAACGCCAAGATGGGGAAGCACATCGAAGGGATTGCTCCCGCTGCACTGGGGGCGCTGATCGAGCATTCTTGGCCGGGTAATGTCCGAGAACTGGAAAACATAGTGGAACGTGCGGTGCTTCTGGCTGAGGGCGATCAGCTGGGGACGGAACACCTGCCACCCTCCATCCATGCACACAACCAGGATACGCCAAGTGAGACCGTTATTGACGGGTTTTCTTTAAAGGTTGCACAGCGGGCCATTGAGAAAAAGTTGATTCGCCAGGCTCTCGAAAAAACCAGAGGCAACCGCAGCCAAGCAGCCCGGCTGCTGGAAATCAGCCATCCCTCACTGCTCAGCAAAATCAAAGCCTATAGCATCGGAGATTAGACCGGATCATTGGGGCAGGCCGTTAATTTTGTCGCGTAGCTTTCCGGAGCACTTGAAGGTGATCACCCGACGCTGACGCAGCATTAGGTCTTCACCCGTTGCAGGGTTTCGGCCTCTGCGTTGGTGTTTGTTTTTAATGCAAAATTTTCCGAAACCGGATATGAGGACGTCCTCGCCCCTTTCGAGGTTGCCCTTGATGATCTCGATGAGAGTTTCCACAAGGTCAACAGCTTGTTTCTTAGTGAACCCGACCTCATGAATTCGCGCAACGATATCATCCTTCGTCACCGCCATAGAACCTCCTGCTAAACGCACGTTCGCGGGGTCAATTTATGGTACTTCCGCTGATAGTTCAACCCGATACGTTTTCACTCCTGTGGCAGCCGAGCCGATTCTATTCTTCACTTGCATCCGGAGCGTCTGGGGGAGGCGGTAATGCCGCTTCAACGCGTTTCATGATGCTCTCGACGCTGCGCATGATTTCATCAATTTCTGCTTTCAATTCAATGTCTTCGATTTCTTTCATGGGCGTTTTTCGCCGTGCCTCCTCAGATGGGACTCACACCGTAAGCGTGGCGCCTTTTTAGAGCATAGACTATCCGGAATTATGGGCTCTGTCAAGCAGCTTATGTAAAATTGGCTTATTTTTCAAGAGATTAAAGATTGAGCGAGGCACCTGTATATTTGTCGATATTGCCATGCAGCCGGAAATAAGTTAAAAAAGCAAAGCCGGATAGCCATGGCTATCCGGCTTTAGGTATTTGGAGCCACCGATCGGAATTGAACCGATAACCTCACGATTACGAATCGCGTGCTCTACCAATTGAGCTACGGTGGCAACGATCCGAAATGAATCGACAGCGGATCGGCCGGTGGAATGAACCGATTCGAATTTTACTATTTACTGCGATCATGCAACAAAATCAAGATCTAATTACAGCCGCAGATGTCGCTGAAACCGTCGCCCATGGCCATCAGCCGATCGACATCTGCGGGGTGTCCGGAAGCGAGCGTGCTTTTATTCTTTCAGCCATTCAATCCCGGCAACGTACGCCGATGCTGGTGGTGACCGCCTCTCTGGAGGATGGCCAGCAGCTGGCGGACGACCTGCGCTTTTTCTGTCAATCCCAAAGCTTGTCCATCGTGTTTTTTCCGTCTTACCACTTGCTGCCGTTCAAGTTTCTTTCTTACCACAACCAGACCGCCTCCGAACGGATCCGGGTGCTTTATCGTCTGATGAACGAGACGGAGCCGTTGGTGGTCGTGACGACGATTCCGGCATTGCTTCAGAGACTGGTTCCCCGGCAGGAACTCAGCCGGTATGCCGAATTGCTCCAGGTCGGGGAAGACATCGATCGCGAACGATTGGTCGCCAAGCTGATATCCGGCGGCTATCTGCGTACGGCCATTGTGGAAGAGCCTGGTGATTTTTCAGTGCGCGGCGGGATCGTGGACGTGTTTTCGCCGCTTTATTCCGATCCGCTGCGTATCGAGTTTTTCGGGGACCGCGTCGAGTCGCTCCGGTTTTTCGGGGCGACTGACCAACGCCGGCTATACAGTCATTCCGAAGCCGTGCTGCTGCCGGCGCGCGAGGCGATCCTGGCGCCCGGCGCGTTGCCGGAAATCCTCAACCGCATCCGCCTGCAAGCCGCCGAACTCGACGTGCCGGTGGGCCAGGTGCGCAAGATCACCACCCAACTGGGCCGACAGGAAGGCGTTCCGGGAATCGAGAGCCTGCTGCCGTTGGTTTACGACACCCTCGATTGCTTCGGCGATTACCTGCCTCCGGACACGCTGGTGGCTCTGGTCGATCCCGATCGGCTGGAGCGTGCGGCACGAGAGTTCACGGAACAGGTTCAGGCCAATTACCTCGCCTCGTGCGAAAACCAGCGGCTGTGCGTGCCCCCCGAACGTCTCTACCTCACCTGGGAGGATGCCCGGCGCGGCCTCGGAAAGCGGCCGCCGCTCTCCTTTAAAATGATCGAAGTGGTCGGAGGAGGTGGTGATCCCGAACCGGGCGAGCCGCCGCAGGCGCTTCCGGTCGGCATTTGCAACAACCGGGAGCTATCTTCGGCGTTGCGGCAGCCGCGCGACAAGGATCAGCTGCTCATGCCGCTGGCCGACTGGATCCGCGAGCAGCAGCAGACCGGGAACCGTATCCGCATGGTCTGCCCGAGCCGGTCTCTTGCCGAGCGTCTGGAATCGCTGCTTCAGCCATACGGGCTGCGGTTTGCACGTGCGGAAGGTTTCGCCTGGGACGAAGCGGAAGCGACATTGCCGGCGATCTGCCTCGGGCGGATTTCCAGCGGATTCGTCTGGCCGGCCGAAAAGCTGGCGGTGGTGGTCGATCAGGAGATTTTCGGGATCCGGCAGATCCGGCGCGCCAAACCCGGCGTTGGCCCGGCTCGTGAGCGCGCCCGGCTCTTCAATCTCCAGGAGTTGAAGCAGGGGGATCTGATCGTGCACGCCGATCACGGCATCGGCCAGTACGAGGGTCTGCAAAAAATCTCGGTGGAAGGGGCGCGCAGCGATTTTCTGGTCCTGGTCTACCAGGGCGGGGACAAGCTTTATCTGCCGGTGGACCGCATGGGGGTTATCCAAAAATACATGGGCGTCGAGGGGCAGCAGCCGCCCCTCGATAAAATGGGCGGCCGGTCCTGGGAGCGGGTCAAGGCTCGGGTGAAGCGTTCCGCGGAAAAGATCGCCGGCGAGCTGCTGAAGCTCTATGCGCAGCGCAAGGTAGCGAGGGGGTTCGGGTTTGAGCCGGTGGACGGCTACCTGCACGACTTCGAGACCGGTTTTCCGTACGAGGAAACCGCGGACCAGCTCAAGGCGATCAACCAGGTGATCGAGGACATGCAACAGACCGCCCCCATGGACCGGCTCGTGTGCGGGGATGTGGGCTACGGTAAGACCGAGGTGGCGCTCCGGGCCGCATTTGTGGCCGTTAACAACGGCAAACAGGTAGCGGTGCTGGTCCCCACCACGATCCTGGCTGAGCAGCATTACGCGACCTTCCGCAGCCGGTTTCAGCGCTATCCGGTGAATGTCGCCTGCCTGAGCCGGTTCCGCTCCCGCTCGGAACAGCAGGCCATCGTTGCCGGCTTGAAATCCGGGACTGTGGACGTCGTCGTCGGGACCCATCGCCTGATCCAGAAAGACATCGCATTCAAGGATTTGGGCCTGCTCGTGCTGGACGAGGAACAGCGTTTCGGCGTGCGGCACAAGGAAAGGCTGAAAAAGATGCGCGCTGCGGTTGATGTGCTGGCGTTGACGGCCACCCCGATCCCCCGGACGTTGCATATGTCGCTGACGGGGATCCGCGACATCAGCCTGATTCAGACCCCGCCCGAGTATCGTAAGGCGATCCTCACCTTCATTTCCGAATTCGACGGTGAGGTCGTCGCCGAAGCCATCCGGCGCGAGCTGCGACGCAAGGGGCAGATTTTTTTCGTCCACAACCATATCGACGGGATCCACCGAATGGCGCGCAAGCTGCAGGGGCTTGTTCCAGAGGTCCGGCTTGATGTCGCCCACGGTCAAATGGCCGAGGAGGACCTGGAAGGGGTCATGTACCGCTTTGTGAACCGGGAGATCGACCTGCTGGTCTGCACCACCATCATTGAATCTGGTCTGGACATCGCCACCGCCAACACCATTATCGTCAACCGGGCGGATTGCTTCGGCCTGGCCCAGATGTACCAGCTGCGGGGCCGCGTCGGGCGATCAGACGAGCAGGCTTACGCCTACCTGCTGATCCCTGATGAGAGCCTTCTGACGTCGGACGCCCGCAAGCGGCTGAAGGTGTTGATGGAGCACAGCGACTTGGGTTCCGGGTTTCAGATCGCGATGAACGACCTGGAGATCCGCGGCGGCGGCGCGATTTTAGGAGCCTCCCAGTCTGGCCATATTGCCGCCGTCGGTTACGACATGTTCCTGCAGCTGATGGAGGAAGCCGTCGCCGATATGAAAGGCGAGCCGATCGCCCAGCCCCTGGATCCGGAGATCAATATCCAGTTGTCGGCCTATTTCTCCGAATCCTACATTCCGGATATCGACCAGCGCATGTTTCTTTATCGACGCCTGGCGCGGATGGCGGAACTGCAGGAGATAGCCGATATCCGTACGGAGTTGGCCGATCGTTTCGGACCGCCGCCCGATGAGGCCACCCATTTGCTCTTTAAGATCATGCTCAAGGTTCTGGCTCGCAAAGCTGGAGTGTCGCGGCTCGATCTCAAGGACCAGATGCTTGTCCTAACATTCTCGGCCGTCCATATGGAAGATGCATTTCCCGTAACGGAATTGATCCGTGTCGACCCCACCCATTTTGAGATTTCACCTGACGGCGTGCTCAAGGCCCGACTGGTGGCGCAGGGGACGGTCGGCCAGCTGGCACAAGCTAAAAACATCTTGCAAGCCATTGGTCAACGTGTTAATAGTTAAGAAAATTAAATTCTTATCTTAAATGCTCGGCTATCGATCGCAGTTTGGTAACAGCGAGGTCAGTTGATCGGTGATTGGGAGAAACAGCCTCCGGCACAGGCGGATAGTCGGTATAAGCTTGACGCTGCTCCTTATACTGGGTTGCGGACCTGCCGGCCCCGAACCGGCCGAGGATTACCTGATCCGACTGGGGAAGACCAAGGTTACCGGCCATGATTTTATGCAAGCCTTTGAATTGGTGAAAACGGCTCATCCCGGAAGCGTCGATTCTGATTCCCCCGGGCTGCAGGAGGCTCGCCAGCAGCTGCTCGATGAGATGACCATCGATCTGATTCTGCTTAAACATTCTAATGAGTTAGGGATTGCCGTCTCACAGGCCGAGCTCGATGCGGCGGTGGCCGCCGTCAAAGCGGATTATCCGCCGGGAATTTTCGAACAAACGCTCATCGAATCGGCGCTGCCTTTCGATACGTGGAAACGGCGCTTGCGCAGCCGCCTCCTGATGGAAAAATTGGTGGAGGTCGAGTTGCGACCCTATGTAACCATTACGGCCGACGATATCACGACCTATTACGAACAAAATTATGGGGGAAAAGCCGTCGGGGCAGAGTCCGAGCAACAGTTTGACCGATTGAAGGAGATCCTCGTCGCCGACCTCCAGCGGGCCAAAACGGAAAAAGCGTTCAGTGCCTGGATAGACAGCCTGAGGAGCAAATACCCGGTTGAAGTAAACGAACGGTCGTGGTCCCGCATCGCGGAATCCGAGCCTCAGAAGCCATCGCTTCCAATCGATGGAGCCGGACCTGGTAAGTGATGTGCGGCGTTCGACCGTGCGGGCTCCGTCTCGGATCCCGCGCAACCCGTACCTGGAATACCTAAATGAAATTTAATAAAATATTTTTATCAGCCATATTGGTTTTGGGTAGTTTGGGCGCGCCTGCGCGGGCCTTGCCGGCCGAGGCAGCGGTGGTGGACCGTGTCGTAGCGGTCGTGAATGAAGACGTCATTACTCTGTACGATATCGAAACCCTGTTGCGTCCACTGGTTCAGAATATAAAAAACCAACGGCTATCGCCGGAACGTGAGCTGCAAACCCTGGCTCAGTTGCGTACAGAGATGCTCAATAATCTCATCGATACCAAACTTACGGAACAAGAGGTCAAGCGACACAAGGTTGCTATCTCGGAAGAGGAAATCGATAACTACATTCGACAAGTCAGGCAGCGTCGCGCAGCCAGCGAGGAGCAACTTCGAGGAATACTCGCGGAGCAGGGTATGACCGTGGAGGAGTATCGGAAAGAAGTTAAGCTCCAATTGCAGCGCACCAAGCTGGTCAATCGCGAGGTGCGCTCAAAAGTGGTCATTACCGAAGCCGAGATCAAAGCGTACTATGAGAAAAACCGGGCGAAGTACGGCGGCGGAACCCAGTATCATCTTTGGAACCTCTTTGTCAGGGTTTCTGGACAAGCCTCTTCCGCGAGCCGTGCGGCGGCTCAAAATATGCTTGAAGCCGTGCTGGCCGATTTGAGACAGGGGAGATCTTTCCAGGAGATCGTCCGGTGGACGGCCGAGAAGCCCTCGGCGGTCCAAGGGTCGGACCTCGGTCTGTTCCGAATAGAAGAGCTGACGCCCCGGCTGCGTGAAGCGGTGCGAGAGCTGAAGGCCGGCCAGTATTCGTCAATCGTGGAAACCGATTTCGGCTATCAGATCGTTTTTATTCAAGACATGCAGGAAACCGCATCTAGGCCGTTGGCGCAGGTGGAGTCGGAGATTCAAGACATCCTCTTCCGTGAACGGGTGGATAGCCGATTCGTCGCCTGGCTATCTGACCTGCGAAAACGCTCACACATCCAGGTTGTGGCAGCGCCGTGAGCGATGCGACGCGGGCATCCCACCAGCAACGGAAGCCGGACCCCATGGGCGTAAGCCAGGAATCCGCACCGGCGAGAGACGTGGTCGTGAAAGCCGCTGCGCTGAAAGCTTCCTTCGGGCAGTACCTGCAAGCGATCCGCATCCAAAAGCAGATCAGCCTGGAGCAGGTGGCCGAGGAAACGCGAATCCGGCTTGCGATCCTGCGAGCCCTTGAGCAAGAAGACTTCGGTCAGTTGCCGCCGGATGTGTTCGCCATCGGCTTCCTGAAGGCCTATGCCCGCGCGGTCGGCGCCGACGGCAACGAAGCCGTGCAGCGGTATTATGCCCAGCGTCAGTTGCAGCAGCAAACGCTCCAGCCGCCGCCCGAGCCCCGTCGCCGGAGCTTGTCCGGGAAATTGATTCTGGTGTTGACCATGCTGGCAGTGCTGATTGCTGCCTGTCTGATCGCTTATCAGCAATGGCGGGAGGCTCCTGCCGCAACCACCCCGGTCACCTCCACTCCAATCGCAAATGGATCGGTGTCACCACCGGCTGAGCTTTCTGCCAACCAACCGCCTTCGGACGCGACGAAAGGGTATTCAATCCCGCCTACTTCGAGACACCTGCTGATGATTGCAGCCCACGAAAACAGCTGGGTCAAGGTGGTGATCGATCAGGGGCCGGCCTCCGAGCATAAGCTCAAAGCCGGCGACCAGCTGCGGCTGGAAGCTCGAACCGGCTTTAACCTACTTATTGGAAACGTCGGCGGCGTCAAGCTGATTTTGGACAACCAGCCGGTAACGATTCCAGGCAAACGGGGTGAAGTGGTGAACATCCACCTCCCGTGATCTCTCGGCATAAGCCGTAGCGCTCAGCCCATGACCCCTTTGGCTACTTCCGCGATTTTGCTCCGTCGCCGCGACTATGGCGATTACGATTTGATTGTGACGTTTTTCACCCAGTCGCAGGGTAAAGTCACCCTGATGGCCAAGGCGGCCAAAAAAAGCGCCCGGCGTTTTGCCGGGGTGTTGGAATTGTTCTCGGAGGTGGACATCATCGCTACTTCCGGCCGGCGATCCGGCCTGCCCGTGCTGCAAGAGGCCGCCCTGAAGCACCCTTTTGCGCAGATCCGCGTGCTTCCGACGCGGATCGCCTATGCCAGTTATTGGTCCGAACTCGTCGATGTCTGGATGGAAGATCGTGTGACCCAGACGGAGTTGTACCGCCTCCTGCTCCACGTGCTGAGGGAATTGGATCAGGGTGTCACCTCCGAGGCGGTACTCAGTGTATTATTCCAAATGCGGCTTCTCAGGATTTCCGGCCACAGCCCGAATCTGAAACTCTGCGGGATCTGCCGGAAGGCGGTCGATGCCGTGCGGCCGAACGTACTCGGTGTGGATGTCGCCAAGGGCGGGATCGCCTGCCTCGGGTGCCTGCCGCCTTCGCCGGACGGGCCGCACCTGTCAAAGGGCACGATCAAACAGCTCCAGTGGATTGCCGACGGGGATCTGCCTCGGGCGACGCGCATCCGATTCAGCCCGGTGGCGATCAGCGAAGCGCTACGGTTTCTCGAAAGTTTCGTGCCCTATCACCTGGGGCGTCAGCCTCGGAGCTTGGGTGTCCTGCGTCAACTCAGGGGAAGTCTGCCGTGACCCAAAGAGGGAGTCAATCGAATCTGGACTGGAGAAGACTTTTAGAAGCCGGCCCCGTGATGGCATCGGCACCGTGTCGGGTCGACATGGGCGGGACCCTCGACATTCGGACGTTTTCCAACGTGTTGCAACATCTGGAGCCCTGCACGGTGAATATCGCCCTGGATCTACGTACCACCGTGCGCATCGCGCCATACAAGCGCGGTTGGATCAAAGTCAGCTCGCGCGGATTCCAAGATGCCGAGTTTCCCGCTCGCCAGGCTCCTTTCCGCCACCCGCTGGGGCTGATGTTTGCCGTGGCCGCTTTTTTTCAGGCCGATGGCGTGCAGGTCTCGGTTCATTCGGCTTCACCGCCACGCAGCGCACTCGGCGGGTCTTCAGTGGCTGCCGTCGCGCTGGTGGGCGCCTTCATGCAGGCCCGCCACCGCATGGCCGGCCGGCCTGCAGCTGCCGGACGATCGGTTGCACTGATGGCCCATGCCATTGAGGAAAGCATCGCCGGCGTGCCGTGCGGGGTTCAAGACCAGCTGGCGGCTGTCTTCGGTGGGGCCAACGCCTGGCATTGGTTGGCTCTCCCGCAGACCCGGGTATTCCGACGGGAGGCCCTGGTCGCCCACCGCAGGTTGCACGGTCTGGAACGCCATCTGCTGGCGGCCTATGCAGGTGTTCCGCATGCATCCGCCGACATCAACGGGCGTTGGGTGCGCCAGTTCATCTCCGGGCGCCGCCGGCAGGAATGGGTCGACATCATCGCCTGCACGCGTGCGTTCGCAGAAGCGATTCGCCGCCGGGACTATGCCGCGGCCGCTGCGGCCATGAACCGGGAAGTGGATCTGCGGCATCGGATGACTCCGGCGGTGCTCGACAGCATGGGCCGCAAGCTGGTGGCGGCCGCCCGGCGCTGCGGTTGCGGTGCACGATTCACCGGAGCCGGCGGCGGCGGATGCCTCTGGGCCATTGGGGAGGCAGATGCCCTGGCGCAGCTCAGACCGGTCTGGCAAGACATTCTCCGCGCGCGCCGGCCAGCGTACCTGATGGAGGCGCGCGTTGCCGTGGACGGCCTCAAGGTTGAAGATGAGGTTTAAGTGAACGCACCGAATGAACGCCGATTCGCTCCGTTCCCCTGCTCCGGCCGCGTTGCTCGGCACTTTTTTCTTGGCATTTATGTGAAAATGCTTTATGCACGTAACCCTTGAATTTAATTGAAACGGTAAGGAGTTGTACATGTATTTCCAGGACGTCATCTTGTCTCTGCAGTCCTTTTGGGCGCGGAAAGGATGCCTGATCGTCCAGCCTTATGACCAGGAGGTGGGCGCCGGAACCTTTCACCACGCCACCCTGCTCAGGGCGCTGGGACCGGAACCGTGGAACACCGCCTATGTCCAGCCCTCTCGTCGGCCCACCGACGGCCGCTACGGGGAAAACCCCAACCGGCTCCAACATTACTATCAGTTCCAGGTGCTGCTCAAGCCCTCGCCGTTTGACGTTCAGCATCAGTATTTGCAAAGCCTTGCGGCGCTGGGCGTCAACGCCCTCGAACACGACATCCGTTTTGTGGAGGACGACTGGGAGTCCCCGACGCTGGGAGCGTCCGGGCTTGGCTGGGAGGTGTGGCTCGACGGCATGGAGATCACGCAATTCACCTATTTTCAGATGGCCGGCAGCATTGAATTGGCGCCGGTTTCCGTTGAGATCACGTACGGCCTGGAGCGTATCGCCATGTATCTCCAGCAGATCGACAATGTTTACGATTTGAGATGGAGTCCGGACCTGAGTTACGGCGACGTGGCTCATCGTCAGGAGGTCGAGCAGTCCACGTACAATTTCGAGGAGGCCGATGTGGCGCTGCTGCTCGATCTTTTTGGAAAATACGAAGCCGAATCCACCCGCGTCGTTCAAAAGGGGCTGGTGTTGCCGGCCTATGAGTTCTGTCTTAAATGCTCGCATACGTTCAACCTGCTGGACGCGCGGGGGGCCATCAGCGTAACCGAACGGACCGGCTTCATCGCCCGCATCCGCAACCTGGCGCGGGCCTGTGCGGAAGCCTATCTGTCCCAACGCGACGCCATGGGATTTCCGTTGTTGAAAAAGAGAGATCGTTAGCCCCTTCGCCCGTGGTCCCGGCTACGCGTTGGGTCTTTTCGAATCGGGTGCGCGGGCTAACGGGAAAACGGGTCAACGGTTTTTGTGAGGATGATGCATGAAGACGCTCCTGCTTGAGATCGGAACCGAAGAAATCCCCGCCGGCTACATCGAGCCGGCGCTGGCCGCTCTGTCGTCTACATTGGCTCAAAAACTGGATGAAGCCCGCGTTGCGCACGGCGCCGTTCGGACGTTCGGTACGCCCCGGCGATTGGCGGTGAGGGTGGATGAAGTGGCGCTTCGGCAGACGTCTCTGACGAGTGAGGTCCTCGGGCCGCCCCGCCGGGCGGCCTATGATACGGAGGGCCGTCCGACGATCGCCGCCGTCAAGTTCGCTGAAAAAGTCGGTGTGCCGCTCGGCAAGTTGACCGTCGTTGCGACGCCCAAGGGTGAATACCTCAATGCCGTCGTCACCGCCGCGGGCGTTGCGACGCCGACCGTTTTGAAAACCATTCTTCCAGCGGCAATCCTGGCAACCCCGTTTCCGAAGAGCATGCGCTGGGCGGACCTAGCGATCTCTTTCGCGCGGCCGATTGTCTGGATCCTGGCCCTGTTCGGCACCCGTTCGGTCACCTTCGACGTGGGTAACATCCGCAGCGGCTGCAACAGCATGGGCCACCGGTTCATGCACCCGAAAAAGATCCGCATTGCCGAGCCGTCGGCCTACGCGTCGGCGTTGCAGTCGGGATTCGTCGTCGTCGATGCGGTGGAACGCCGAAAATTGATTGCAAACCAGGCGGATCAGGCCGCCGCCACTGCAGGTGGGAGCGTTTTGCCCGATGCGGACTTGCTCGACATCAACACCTATTTGGTGGAATACCCGGCGGTGGCGATCGGTCGATTCGCGGACGAATTCCTGGAGTTGCCGGCGGAAGTGCTTATCACCGCCATGCGCGAGCATCAGAAATATTTTGCGGTGACCGACACCACCGGCGCGCTGTTGCCGCGCTTCATCGCCGTCAACAACACCCCCGTGAAGGACATGGCCGTTGTCGTCCGTGGCCATGAACGCGTGTTGCGGGCCCGCCTGGAGGATGCCAAGTTTTTCTATCGCAGCGACAAGGCGGTGCCCCTGGACCGTCAGGTTGAGAAATTGAGAAACGTGCTTTTCCAGGCTCAACTCGGATCGGTTTACGACAAGGTGTGTCGGGTGCGGGCCCTGGCGCGGACCGTCGCGGAGCAGTCCGGTGGGGATGAGGTCTTCTGCGGCCAAGTGGAACGTGCGGCCTGGCTATGTAAGGCCGATTTGGTGAGCCAGGTGGTCGGTGAGTTTCCGAAGCTGCAGGGGATCATGGGCCGGGTGTATGCCGGCGTTCAGGGAGAGCCTCACCTGGTGGCGACCGCCATCGAGGAGCATTATCGGCCGACGGCTTCCGGTGGGGCGCTGCCGGAAACCCTGGCGGGCGCCGTGTTGGCCATCGCCGACAAGATGGACACGATCTGCGGCTGCTTCCGTGCCGGGCTGATTCCCACGGGTGCGGCGGACCCCTATGCCTTGCGCCGCCAGGGAATCGGTGTCGTTCAGATCATGCGCCAGCGCGATTTCCGTTTCCCGCTGACTGCCGTGGTGAACCACAGCCTGGGGCTTTTCGATGGATCGGCGGCAGCCCCCGGCGATACGGCCGCCAAGATCATGGCATTTATCGAAGGCCGTCTGGCCTCTATATTGGTGGAGGAAGGGTTCGCCAAAGACACCGTCGCTGCCGTGCTGGGCGTGGCGATGGAGAGTGTGCCGGCGTTGTGGCAGCGTGCGCATGCGCTTCAGCAGCTCAAAGACAAGCCCGACTTTGAGCCGATCGCCGTGTCCTTTAAACGGGTGGTTAACATTATCCGGCGGGCCGAAGGGTTCACACCGGGAGCGGTCGAGGAGCGCTTGCTGGCGCACCCGTCGGAATTCGGGTTGCTGGCCGCGTATCGCTCGATTAACGGCCAGGTGCAGGATGATTTGAAGCGCGGCCGGTATGCCGAAGCGCTCGCACGGGTGGCGACACTGAGACCACCGGTGGATGCGTTTTTCGACGACGTAATGGTCATGGCGGAAGATGCGACGGTGCGCCAGAACCGGCTGTCTCTGCTGGCGCTGGTCGCCGGGCTATTCGACACGTTTGCGGATTTTTCCAAACTATCGACATAAATGGAATTCGGAATGTGGAATTCGGAAGGCGGAAGGGTGAGGGGTTCAGCTTTAATTTTTCTTTTCTCCGCCTTCCAACTTCCGCCTTCCACATTCAATGGAGGGTGGCATGCCCTACGATCCTGAAAAGGACAAGGTATTGAAGAAGTGGAAGTGCAACGAGACCGGCTTGGTGGTGTCCATCAACCAGTACGGTGACGGCGGTGCCAAACTGCAAATCGGTCCGCGAATCCTGACAAAGAAGGACGGCACCGAGGGTGCGCCGGTGAAGGCTGGACGCCTGTCCATGGAGGATTTTCTATGGTTGTATGACATGATGGACGAGTTGCGGGACGAGCTCACCCGCCTGAACAAGCCCGAGTAAACGGCCCCCGCGTTGCGGGCGCCGTTTACTGCATCGGCGCAACGGAAATGGTCATGCCGGATGCGATCATTGAACCCCGGCGGGGGAAGCGTTCGCCGAGGCTCGGACCCGTGGCGGTACTGGCCGCCACCGAACCGGATGTGGACGCCCTGCGCCGCCGGCTCGGATTCAGCTCCGACCCAGGCCGGCGCCTGTATATCAGCCGCCTGTACACCTCTTCCGGGTCTCTCCCCGAGGTCTGTCTCGCCGGACCGCTGGTGGGCGCACCCTATGCCGTCATGATCGCGGAAACGCTTATCGCCTGGGGCGCGCGCACGCTGGTCTTTCTCGGCTGGTGCGGGACTCTGACGGAGACCGTCGCCATCGGCGATCTGGTGCTGCCGACGTCGGCTTTTATCGATGAGGGCACGTCGCGGCACTATATTGCCGACGCTTCCGAATCCAGGGCGTCCGGCTCGCTGGTTCAAGCTCTGTCCGAGGCCGGCGCTGCCGCGGGCGTCGGCATCCGTCACGGCCCGGTATGGACGACCGATGCGCCGTTTCGCGAGACCCGCGAGAAGGTGCTGGCCTACCGGCACCAGGGGGCGTTGGCGGTTGAAATGGAATGTTCCGCCTTTTTTACGATCGGTGCCTTCCGCGCGGTCGAAGTCGCGGCCCTTCTCGTGGTTTCTGACGATCTTTCCTCTTGCACCTGGACCCCCGGCTTCAAAGACCCGCGATTGGTCCTTGGCCGCGAGGCCGCCGGCAGCCTTGTCGGCAGACTATGCTCGCGGTCGTTAGCCTGATGAGTTGCGTTTTCTTTTAGGTTGATGACTCTCCGCTTCGAGGCGGCGCATATCTGAATCCGATCGGCGCCGGCGGAGGGATTACCAGGGGAAGTCGGCAGCGAGAGCAGATTGAACGAGCGGATCGATGCCGGCCGGCTCAGGAACGCACCAAAGTGCGCCGCAGGCCCAATAAGGCATCCGGTTTGCCGAAAGATCCGGCCTTGGTGATGATTGGGCGGCCTGCCATGACGCCGCCCGATATCGTTCCGTATACAAGGCCCCCGGGAAGATCCCTTTCCAGGCGCACGGCACCGGCGTGCAGCCGTTCAAGCACGGCAATTGCCGTGTCTCCTCCGGAAAGAAAAAGTCCGGCCGGCTTAACTAATATTACCAACATCACGGCCAGCTCTGATAGCGCCGCCATTAAGCGCTGCGGATCGACCACCGGCAAGTCCATTCCAGGCTGTGTCACTTGCAACACCAGATCTTTTTCCGCCAATGCCGTAGCCATCCGGTTCAAAGTTGCTTGTTTGGCCTCAGCGTTACCATCGCCGGCCAGCATTGCCGAATCGATGGTTTCGACGGATACATCCGCGTGTTTTGCCAGTTCAGCCACCTGCAAGCGGAGATTCTGCGAGGCGGAGCCGCAAACGAAAAGGAACCCGGCGGCTCCGATAGGAATCCCTGTATCGAGCCGGTCGGCTTCAGACCGAATTCGTTTGGGCAGCTGCCGGACCAAGCTTGCGGCCAAACCCGCCGAGCCGCAGAGCAAGGTATCCGGGAAATAATATAGTGCCAGTCGCGCAATGCGATCCAGGTGTCGCGTCCGAGTGGCGTCGAAGCTGATATGCCGTGCTCCTCGCGAACGCAGCCGCGTGATCTCCTCTGAAACCACACTTAGGTCCGCTTCGATCGTCCCCAAGTTGACGTGGGCCACCGGCCAGCGGGTGTTCCGGCCGATCCAGGTTGGGAGAAACGACTCCGTGACCGGTGTCACCGGGTCCCACCCGATCTCGGTTTCCGCTACCGGCACGTTGTTTATCCGATGAATTCCAGCGGTGGTGATCCGGCCCTGTCCGGGGAAAGCGGGTGCAATAAAACTGTAGGTCAGCCCCAACAACTCCATGGCCGTTTCGAGTTCCGCACCGATATGACCTCGCAGGGCCGAGTCGATCTTCTTATAAACCCGTCGGGGATTCAGTGCGCGGATGGCCTGACTGGCGGCCGATACCGCCAGAATCGCTTCTCCGGAAGCCAGGCCGCGGCTGTTCGTGAACACGGAAATGCCCTGGGGAAAATCCGCGGATATCCCGACCGAAATGCATCGGTGGTCGATGAGGTGGATCGGCGCGTACGCCGGTAAGAATTGGACACCCGTGTCGGCGGCACCGGTGATATCGTCCGCAAGGATTGCAATTTCAAGCACCTTTTCTGCCTTTCGCACGGTGGGATCGGTTGCCTCTGCGATAGATATCATTAGCACCCGATAAAGATCTTGACAACCTAAAATGTAGTATACTACATGACACATACAAGGTGGCCGCCATGAAAGATCTTGCCGTTCAGAAACCGAAGCTCCGAAGCATTGAAGTCCCGAGTTGCCTGAAGGATTTGGCTTTCGACTCCCTGAAAGAAGCCATCTTGGCGGGGGACTTGAAACCGGGAGTCTTGTACAGCGAGCCGGGAATTGCCAAACAATTAGGTATTTCACGAACCCCCGTTCGCGAAGCGTTGCTGGATCTGTCGTCACGTGGCTTTGTGGCCTTTATTCCGCGGCGCGGGTTCCAGATTAAGGAGATCACCGAAAAGAGCATCAAAGAGCTTTATGTCTTTCGGATGGTTTTGGAAACCGGCATCATCCGAATCGCCGCTCCCCGCATCAACGAAGCGGCCATCCGACGTTTGGAGGCATTGCATAAACAAGACCAGCGCGCCGCCGCTCGACAAGACATGCATGGCTTTATCAATGTCAATCGAGAGTTTCACGGTTTCCTGGCGGCCCTGACCGAAAACAGCTTTCTCATTTCTTCGTTTGAAAATGTCCGCGAATTGATCGAACTGGCCAGCTTAAACATAATCGGCAGGACCCACCGAATGCCTAAAGCCGTAATCGAACATAAGGCCATCATCGATCGGCTCAGGGAACGCGATATCGAAGGTGCAGTGGCGATGATGCGGCGACATATCCAGGTCACCGAAGACCTCGTTTTGCACAAGCGCGGGCCTCAGTGAAGATACGGCGAACCCATTCCAGAGTGATCAGGGGAAATTATGGCGAACATGAAGGCGCTGGTGCCCCATCCCAGCGGCGAATTGAAACTGGAAGAGGGGCCGGTTCCCGAGTTCGGAAACAACCCCTACGCCCCGCATGATTTTCTTGCGAGGTGGAGTACTGCGACAGATGCGGCAACGACATCCACAAGTGGGACGCTGACAAGACCGGCGTAAAAACCACCCCCCGCTCGGTAGTGGCCGGCCTGAAATCGTCAGTGTGGTGAAGGCGGTCGGAAAAAAAGGTGACCATGGTAAAACCGGGCCAGCGGGTCGCGCACGAGATCGTCACCATGTGCTGCTGGCGCCGTCCGGCGTGTCTGGAGGGTCGGATTAAGAACACCACCGCCCTGGATGAAATCGCCGTGTCGGAGCATCTGCTGCCGGACGTGAAGAACAACAGCTTCCTTAAATCGTTAGGGGAACCATACCGCTTATCCTTTAATAATCAGGGCAATCTGTTATAACCTGTGTGACGAACGTATATGAAAGAGGGACTGCCTATGATCAACGATGAACGCCCTATTGTCGGTATATCCATGGGGGATCCCGGAGGAATCGGGCCGGAAATCTGTGCCAAGGCGCTGGCCTTGAAAGACATTTACGACATCTGTCGTCCGCTGGTGGTCGGTGACGCGGAGATCATGGGCGACGCCGTGCGCTTTTCCAGGCTGGCTCTTGACGTGGCGGCCTGTGGGAAGGTCGCCGAAGCGTCCTTCCGCATGGGCGCGATCGATGTTTTCGATTTGAAGCGTCTGGCGCTGGCGGACCTGCGGCACAAGGAGGTCACGGCCGGACAGGGCAGGGCCTCGTTTGCATACGTGGCCAAGGTGATCGAACTGGCCATGGCCGGCGAGATCGATGCCACCGTGACGGGCCCCATCAACAAAGCCGCCATCAATGCCGCCGGGTATCACTACGCCGGCCACACGGAAATCTACGCCGAGCTCACCCGGACGAAGAACTACTCCATGATGCTGGCGGAGGGCAACTTCCGCGTGGCCCACGTATCCACCCACGTTTCGCTCAAGGAAGCCTGCGAACGCGTCAAGAAGGATCGGGTTCTCACCGTGATCCGTCTGGCCCATTCCGCTCTCAAGCAGCTGGGGATGGAATCTCCCCGCATTGCCGTGGCCGGGCTGAACCCTCATTGCGGCGAGGGCGGGCTTTTCGGCAATGAGGACGATCAGCAGATTGCGCCGGCCGTGGCCGACGCCAGGACCGAAGGGATTATGGCTGAAGGTCCGCTGCCCGCGGATACCGTGTTTTCGAAGATGCTGGGCGGTATGTTCGACCTGGTCGTCGTGATGTACCATGACCAGGGACACATCCCGACCAAGCTCATCGGCTTCCAGTACGACGATAAAACCGGGACCTGGGGGCAGATGGCCGGAGTCAATGTCACCCTGGGCCTGCCGATCATCCGGGTATCGGTGGACCACGGCACGGCCTTCGGCAAGGCCGGGGAGGGCCGGGCGAATCCTCAGTCGATGATCGAAGCGATCAAGCTGGCGACGCGATTGGCCGCCGGAAGAGGGCGGTCCGGCCTGAATAAAACAACTTGATCGCAATCGAAACGCTTCCGGCGAAACCGTGTCGGGGCGGAGAGACTTAAGTACGACACCCCAAGGGAAGATGCTTGCAGCAACATGGGGCAGTTGCCACCATCGTTTGGGTTCATCGCCGAACCGCATTGGAGGACATTCATGATTATCGTTGGAGAGCTCATCAACGCCAGCCGTAAGACCGTCCGGGAGATCATCGAAAAGCAGGACGCTGCCGGAGTCGCCAAACTGGCGAAGGATCAAAAGGAGCACGGCGCCCACTACATCGACGTCAACGCCGGCGTTTTTGTCGGCCGGGAGGCCGAACTGTTGAAATGGCTGGTGAGCAGCGTCCAGGGGGCCGTCGAATCGCCCTGTTGCATCGATAGCCCCGATCCGAAGGCGATCGAGGCGGCCTTGTCGATTCACAAGGGCACGGCCATGATCAATTCCATTTCGCTCGAAAAGGATCGGTACGAAAAGCTCCTGCCGGTGGTAGCGGGCACGAAGAGCAAAGTGGTCGCGCTTTGCATGAGCGACGAGGGTATGCCCGAGACCGCCGACCAGCGGATCGCGATCGCCGACAAGCTCATCAACGGGCTGGTTAAAAGCAACGTTCCGCTGGAGGACATCTATGTCGATCCGCTGGTTCAGCCGGTTTCGACGAACAATGCCTTCGGGGTCGAGTTCCTCCAGGCCATCGAACGCATCGTGCTGACCTTCAAGGGGGTTCACACGATGTGCGGACTTTCGAACATCTCCTTCGGGCTGCCCGAGCGCAAGTTCATCAACCAGACCTTCATGGTGATGGCGATCAGCAAAGGGCTGGACGGTGCCATCATCAACCCGCTGGACAAACGCATGATGGGCTGCATCACCACCGCCGAAATGCTGGCGGGAAGGGATTCCTACTGCATGAATTATCTCAAGGGGTACCGAGCGGGCTTATTCACCGGTTGAAACCAGGCGGACGAAATCTCACTCGCTGCGCACAGAACGCCATCCATGTTCCAATGACCACATCCCTGCTGGTCGGCAGAGGGATGGATGAAAGCGTGGCCCTGATCACCGACGGCCGCTTTTCCGGATCGACCCGGGGGCCTTGCATCGGGCATATCTCCCCCGAAGCCGCCGTGAACGGTCCGATTGCGGCGGTGCGCGACGGCGACCTTATCATCATCGATATCCCGGCCCGCAGATTGGAGATCGCACTGAGCGCACCGGAGATACAGGAACGTTTGAAGACCGTCGTTCACTCCAAGAAAGTCAAAAGGGGCGCACTGGCGCGCTATGCGGCACTCGTCACCTCCGCCGACAAGGGGGCTGTATTGATGGTTCCCGATTATCCTTTTTAGCTGAATTGCATGCAAACGCCGCCAACCCATGGTACGTCCGCCGAAGACTCGGCCAAGGGCATCTATTTCATCGCCATCTCCCAGTTCGGGATTGCCTTTTCATTCAACTGCATCATGTCCTTCATGCCCTTTTATATCCTGAAGGTGAGTGCCTACGACGAAAGGGAGACGATGCTGTGGATCGGGATGATCTTGGGGGCCACGTCCCTGGTCGCTGCACTGGCGGCCCCTTTCTGGGGAAGTCTCACTTCGCGGGTTCGGCCGAAGCTGCTATTTGAGGGCGGTATTTTGTGCAACGGTGTCCTTTTCTTCATGATGGGATTCGTTGAAAACCTGCCCCTGCTGCTCACTCTCAGACTGATCCAGGGAGCGCTCGGCGCGATTTCAACCATCGGGCTCGTGCTGGTCGTCGCCTCCGCCCCGAAGGGCCAGCTCCCCAAATTCATGAGCCTTTTTCAGAACTCCATGACGGCGGGACAGCTCATCGGTCCGCCTCTGGGCGCTTACGCCGTCGCGCTTTTCGGATACCACTCCCCGTTTATCATTGCCGTTATCGTCGTTTTTTTCTCCCTGGTCTATTGTCACCGGTACGTTCGGGACATCCCGTTACAGCTCAAAAAGCCTGAAACCGGCAAGCCGCTCACCCGTCGAATTCTGTGGGGGTGGGGGCTCACCATCGTCGCGACGATCCATCTCATGTTTCTGCCCAGCATTCTGCCGCACATTCTGGAAGGGTTCCAGCTCACGGAACAGGCGGCGATCACCACGGCCGGAACCATCATGATGGCGTACATGACCACGGCGATTGCCGGCAACTACCTGCTGGTCCGGCTGGCCTCGGGATGGGGGGTGGCGCGCCTCATCACCATCGCCTGCCTATCGGCTGCTGGCCTGCAATGCCTGCTTTATTTCAGCACCGGTGTTTATAGCTTTACCCTGATCCGGGTGCTTCAGACAGGCATGATTGCGGCCGTCATTCCATTGGTCATCTCATCCGTTGCCGTTGAGGGCGGGGGTGGAACCACGCTCGGATTTCTCAATTCCGGACGCTTTGTGGGAAATGCGTTTGGCCCGATGATGGCCACTCTCATTCTATCCCGGTTCAACCTGTTGGCGCTCTATCTGACGATCGGTGGGCTTACTCTGGTCACGCTCTTTGCCTTTCTGGGGTCCGTGCGAAACAAGAATTGATCAAACCTGCATCCGTGCTCATAATAAAAGCCATCGTTTCATCCTGCATCGAAAATTAGCATGGAGGGCTTATGAATTTAGCTGAATCCATCGTTGCGCAGGCCCAGGCCAGCCAGCAAGGCACCTTGTCTGAATTCGACAGCAAGCGTTTATTGGCTACCTACGGCATTCCCACGACTCGCGAAATATTGGTGGACAGCCTATCTGAGGCCGAAGCTGCGGCCGCCCAGATCGGATATCCCGTCGTTTTGAAAGCCTGCTCGGCTGCTGTGGCCCACAAGACGGAACATGGTCTGATCGAATTGGGAATCACTCATGGCTCCGATCTCACCAAGGCGTTTAACCGCCTGGCTCCCAGGGCTAAGGAATCCGGCGGCAGGGTTTTGGTACAGGAGTCGGTGGCCGGCTCCCGCGAGCTGGTCATTGGATTCATCCGCGATCCCCTGTTGGGTCCTTGTGTGATGTTCGGTCTGGGAGGTGTCTTTACTGAAGTTCTACAGGACGTCGCGTTCCGCTTGGCGCCACTGAGCGTCAACGATGCGCTGGACATGATTCAACAGATCAAGAGTTGCAAGCTCCTGCAGGGCATTCGTGGCATGGAATCGGTCGACTTGCAGGAGTTGAGCGGCTACCTGGTGCAGCTCGGTAATATCGGGGTCGAGCATCCCGCGATCCAGGCGATAGACATCAACCCGCTCATCGTGCGCC